>NZ_JAMYNH010000010.1:0-227821 GCF_040318975.1 Mesorhizobium sp. M0983
TTTTTGCCCAAACCGGCCACTGTGGGGGGGGGCCCCGGCCGGGGCCTGGTTGAGGGGGGCGGCAACCCCGGGCCCACCCCCGCGGGCGCGCGCCCGGGCCCCACCCCACCCGCCTCGCTTCGCGAGGCACCCTCCCCTCGAGGGGGAGGGAGGCGCCGTGGCTTTTGACGGCAATAGCAAGACCTGATCGGCGGGGACCGAACGCATGGCCGCAGCACCGAAAAGACCGTTCCGCTGGCATATCGGCGTTTTCCTGGCACCGGCGTTGCTGGTCTACACGGCGATCATGATCTTGCCGCTGGCCGGCACGCTGCAGCTGTCGCTGTTCCGCAACATCAACCAGTCGCAGGTGTTCGTCGGACTGGAAAATTTCCGCATGCTGTTCGGTGATCCCAACTGGTCGGTCAATTTCTGGAACGCGCTGCGGAACAATGTCTGGTTCTTCATCATCCACATGCTGGTGCAGAACCCGATCGGCGTCCTTTTGGCAGCACTTCTGTCCAGCCCCCGATTGCGGTTTTCCGCCTTCTACCGCACGGCAATCTTCGTGCCGACGATCCTGTCCTTCGTCATCGTCGGCTTCGCCTGGAAGCTGATACTGTCGCCGCTATGGGGCGTGGCGCCGCATATGATGGACCTTGTCGGCCTGAAAAGCCTGTTCACGCCCTGGCTCGGCAAGGCGCAATATGCACTGACCGCGCTCAGCCTGATCTCAGTGTGGCAGTTCGTCGGCATCCCGATGATGCTGATCTATGCGGCACTGCTGTCCATCCCCGAAGAGGTGATCGAGGCCGCCGAATGCGACGGCATCACCGGCATGGCGCAATTCTGGAAGATCAAGCTGCCGCTCATCCTGCCGTCGATCGGCATTATCTCGATCCTGACCTTTGTCGGCAATTTCAACGCTTTCGACCTGATCTACACGGCGCAAGGCGCCTTGGCCGGGCCGAACTATTCGACCGATATCCTCGGCACCTTCCTCTACCGCGCCTTCTTCGGTTTCCAGCTGCAGGTCGGCGACCCCAATATGGGCGCGGCGATCGCCACGATGATGTTCCTGATCATCCTCGGCGGCGTCTGCGTCTACCTATTCCTCGTGCAGACGCGCTTGCGTCGCTACCAGTTTTAGGGGAGCGTGACCATGAGCACCGCAACCCGTTCGCTGCCCCGCACCATCGGCGCGCATGCGATCCTTCTGACCTACACCGCGATCGCGCTGTTTCCGGTGATCCTCGTGATCATGAATTCGTTCAAATCACGTGCCGGTATCTTCGGCGCGCCGCTGACGCCGCCGACGCCAGGGACCTTCGACTTGATCGGCTACACCACGGTGATCGGCCAGGGCGACTTCATCCACTATTTCCAGAATAGCCTTGTCGTCACCGTCGCCTCGCTGTTCTTCGTGCTTCTGTTCGGCGCCATGGCGGCTTTCGCGCTGTCGGAATACCGCTTCCGCGGCAATTCGCTGATGGGGCTTTACCTGGCGCTCGGCATCATGATCCCGATCCGCCTCGGCACCGTCGCCATCCTGCAGCTGATGGTGGCGAGCGGGCTGGTCAACACGCTGACGGCGCTGATCCTGGTCTACACGGCGCAAGGCCTGCCGCTCGCCGTCTTCATCCTGTCGGAATTCATGAAGCAAGTCTCCGACGATCTGAAGAATGCCGGCAGGATCGACGGCCTGTCCGAATACACCATCTTCTTCCGGCTGGTGCTGCCGCTTGTGCGGCCATCGATGGCGACGGTCGCGGTCTTCACCATGATCCCGATCTGGAACGACCTGTGGTTCCCGCTGATCCTGGCGCCGTCGGAGGAGACCAAGACGGTGACGCTCGGCGCGCAGCTGTTCCTCGGCCAGTTTGTCACCAACTGGAACGCCATTCTGGCCGCACTGTCGCTGGCGATCATGCCGGTGCTGATCCTCTACGTCATCTTCTCGCGGCAGCTGATCCGCGGCATCACTTCGGGAGCGGTCAAGTGAGTTCGCAAACACCCCTTCGCGTCGTCGTCGCCGGGCTCGGCAATATGGGGCGCAGCCATGCGCTGGCCTATCACACCAACCCGGGCTTCCAGATTACCGCACTGGTCAACCGCTCGGATGTGCCGCTGCCGGAAGGGCTTTCGAGCTATGGCATCCGGCGTTCATTCGACGAGGCGCTGCGTGACGAACGGCCTGACGTCGCCTGCATCGCCACCTATTCCGACAGCCATGCCGATTATGCGGTCAAGGCATTCGAGGCTGGCTGCCACGTCTTTGTCGAAAAGCCGCTGGCAACGACGGTCGCGGACGCAGAACGCGTCGTAGCCGCGGCCAAGGCCAACGGCAAGAAACTGGTGATCGGCTACATCCTGCGCCACCACCCGTCCTGGATCAGGCTGATCGCCGAGGCGCGGAAGCTCGGCGGCCCTTACGTATTCCGCATGAATCTCAACCAGCAATCCTCCGGACACAGCTGGGAGACGCACAAGCAGCTGATGCAAACGACGTCGCCGATCGTCGACTGCGGCGTGCATTATCTCGACGTGATGCTGCAGATCACCGACGCCAGGCCGGTCGAGGTGCGCGGTATGGGGCTGCGGCTGAGCGACGAGATTGCGCCCACGATGTACAATTACGGCCACCTGCAGGTGCTGTTCGACGACGGTTCGGTCGGCTGGTACGAGGCCGGCTGGGGGCCGATGATTTCGGAGACGGCTTTCTTCGTCAAAGACGTGATCTCGCCCAACGGCTGCGTGTCGATCGTCATGAAGGAGGGCGTCAGGTCCGACGACATCGACACCCACACCAAGACCTCGACCATCCGCCTGCACAGTGCTGCAACCGGCGCGGATGGCAAGTTCGCCAAGCCGGACGAGATGCTGTCGATGGAAGGCGAGCCCGGCCATCAGGACCTCTGCGACCTCGAACAGGCGTTTGTGCTGAAGGCGATCCGCGAGGATCTCGATCTTGGCCGCCACATGGACGACGCGGTGAAGTCGCTCGCCGTCTGCCTTGCCGCCGACGAGAGCGTGCGCAGCGGCCTCGCCGTGAAACTCTAGAACAGGGACTAAGCCGTGGGCTCGCTGAACATCGAGAACGTGAAAAAGGCCTTTGGGCCGGTCGAGGTGCTGAAGGGCATCAACCTCGAGGTGACGGATGGCGAGTTCGTCGTCTTCGTCGGCCCCTCCGGCTGCGGAAAGTCGACGCTGCTCAGGGTCATTGCCGGGCTGGAGGACTCGACCTCGGGCCGCGTGGTGATCGACGGGGCGGACGTTTCCGCAACGCCGCCGGCCAAGCGCGGCATCGCCATGGTGTTCCAGACCTACGCGCTCTACCCGCATCTGACGGTGAAGAACAATATGGGCCTCGGCCTCAAGCAGGCGGGCACGCCGGCGGCCGAGATCGACCGCCGCATCGGCATCGCCTCGTCGATGCTGTCGCTGGAGCCCTACCTCGAAAGGCGCCCGGCCGAATTGTCCGGCGGCCAGCGTCAACGCGTCGCCATCGGCCGCGCCGTGGTGCGCGAACCCAAGCTTTTTCTGTTCGACGAGCCGCTGTCCAACCTCGATGCCGCACTGCGCGTCAACACCAGGCTGGAGATCGCGCAGCTGCACCGCCGGCTGAAGGCGACGATGATCTATGTCACCCACGACCAGGTCGAGGCGATGACGCTGGCCGACAAGATTGTGGTCCTCAACGCGGGAAAGATCGAGCAGATCGGCGGCCCGATGGAGCTCTACAATTCGCCGGCTAACGAATTCGTCGCCGGCTTCATCGGCTCACCGAAGATGAATTTCGTCGACGGCGCCAGGCTTGGCGAAACGGCAAAGACCATCGGCGTCCGGCCCGAACATTTGACCGTCGATCCCAAATCCGGCGCGTGGAAAGGCACGGTCGTGCATGCCGAACATCTTGGCGCCGACACCAACCTCTATCTCGACTGCGAGAAGGCCGGCTTGATCACCGTGCGCATTTTTGGCGTCTACAATGCCGAACCCGGCACCACGCTCTATGCGACGCCGGATCCGGTAAAGACCTATCGGTTTGGAGCGGATGGCAAGGTGATGAAGTAGCGCCCCTCTTCCTTCTCCCCTTGCGGGAGAAGGTGGCCGAGCGAAGCTCGGTCAGATGAGAGGTGCTAGACGGAATGAGGCGTTGGAGTTCCTTCCAACACCCCTCAACCGTCTCGGCGCTGCGCGCCGATCCACCTTCTCCCACAAGGGGAGAAGGGAAGGTTTCTACGCATCCGCCCTGAACGTCTGCTTCTGGATACCCAGCCCTTCGATACCGAGCTCAACCACATCGCCGGGCTTCAGGAACACCGGCGGCTTCATGCCGAGGCCGACGCCGGGCGGCGTCCCGGTCGAGATGATGTCGCCCGGATGCAGCGACATGAACTGGCTGAGATAAGACACGAGATAAGCGACGCCGAAGACCATGGTCTTGGTCGAGCCGTTCTGCATCGTCTTGCCGTTGACCGTCAGCCACATCGGAATGTTCTGCGGGTCCTTGACCTCGTCCTTGGTCACCAGCCACGGGCCGATCGGCCCGAATGTGTCGCAGGACTTGCCCTTGGTCCACTGGCCCTGCCGCTCGGCCTGGAAGGCGCGTTCAGAGACGTCATGTGCGACGCAGTAGCCGGCGACATAGTCCAGCGCCTCGGCTTCGGTGACATATTTTGCGGTCTTGCCGATGATCACGCCGAGCTCGACTTCCCAATCGGTCTTCACCGAGCCGCGCGGGATCAGCACGTCGTCGTTCGGCCCGACAATGGCCGAGCTTGCCTTCATGAAGATGATCGGCTCCGGCGGCACGGTTGCGCCGGTTTCTGCGGCATGGTCGGAATAGTTGAGGCCTATGCAGATGAATTTGCCGGTGCCGGCGACGCAGGCGCCGATGCGCGGTTTGCCGGAAACTGCCGGCAGCGATTTCGGATCGAGCTTCGACAATGACTCGAGCGATGCCGGGTCGATCGCCCTGCCGGCAATGTCGGTGACATGGGCGGAGAGGTCGCGGATCGTTCCATCCGCATCAAGGAGGCCAGGGCGTTCGCTCCCCGCCTCGCCATAGCGCAGCAGTTTCATGCAGTTTTCTCCCAGTTGCGACCAGAGGCCGTTTGCAAACTCGCTCCGCTGCGGCGAATGGCGTGGGTTTCGAGAACCGGAGCGGAGCGTACTTAAAGTACGTGAGCCTAGGCAAGCGCGGACGCCGCGCCAGGCGCCCGGCAGAATTGGATTTTCAGACTCCTAGATCGACCAGCCACCGTCGATATTATAGGCCTGCCCCGACGTATAGGTGGCACCGGCGAGATAGACGGCGAGGTCGGCGATTTCCTCGGGCGTGCCGAGCCGGCCCATCGGCTGACGGGCGATGAAGGCGGCGCGGGCTGCTTCGTAGTCGCCCTGCGCGTGCATGCGGTCGTGCAGCGACGGGCTTTCGACCGTGCCCGGGCAGATCGCATTGCAGCGTATGCCCTTGCCGACATAGTCGGCGGCAACCGATTTGGTCAGGCCGATAACGGCCGCCTTGGTCAGGCCGTAGACGAAACGGTTGGGCACGCCCTTGGTCGAGCTGGCCAGCGACGCCATGTTGATGATCGAGCCGTCGCCGCGCTCCAGCATGCCGGGCAGCACGGCGCGGATGGTGCGGATCATCGAGCGGACATTGAGATCATAGGCAAAGTCGAGATCGCCGTCCTTCATCTCGAGGATCGAGCCGGAATGGACGAAGCCGGCGCAGTTGAACAGCACGTCGACGACGCCGATCTCGGCAAAAGCGGCGTTCACCGCCTCGTCGTTTAGCACATCCAGCTTGCGGGTCTTGATACCGGGGGTCTTGCCGAGGTCGGCGAGTACCACTTCGTTGATGTCGGTGGCATGGACGACAGCGCCGGCCTTGGCGAAAGCCAGCGCACTTGCCCGGCCGATGCCTTGCGCCGCCGCCGTGACGACAACGACCTTGCCTGTCAGATCCGCCATGCTTTTCTCCTCGCCTGTCTGTGGTCGTTCGGCTTTTTACCGGCACAAGGCCGGGGCGCAATGTGCCAGAAGGGCGCTACCATCCCGCCTGTTTCGATATTCGCCCTGCCGGCCAAATGTTTTTTCTCGGTAAAGAACATCTTTTGGCCCGTCAAGCCCGGACGTCCCTCCGGGACACTCAGTCGCCGTAGGGCACCCAGACGTTCTTGACTTCGATCGCACGGCGCAGCAAGGCATCGCCGGCTGCTTCGCTCGACGCCCAGTCGAGGCTGTGGCCGTTGCCGGTCCAGACACGCTTGAGATTGCCGATGGACTCGGCCTCCGCCTTGGCACAGGTCTCGGCATCGGCGAACATCCAGAGCCCGTCGACATCGTCGTGCTTGGCCAGCACGCCGGCCAGCTCGGCGCTACGGCCCGTAACGATATTGATGGCGCCCGCCGGGACATCGGAATATTCGATGACCTGGTAAAGGTCGGTGGCAAGCAGCGGGTATCGTTCGGACGGCACGGCGACCACGGTGTTGCCCATGGCGAGCGCCGGCGCAACCAGCGAGATCAGGCCGAGCAAAGGTGCGTTGTCCGACGCGACGATGCCGACGACGCCGACCGGTTCGTGCAGCGCCAATGTGACGGCACGGGCCGGCGGCTGGTGGACGCGGCCCTCGAACTTGTCCGCAAGCCCGGCATAGAGGAACAGCCGCTCGATCGATAGCTCGACCTCTTCACTCGCCGCCTTGGCCGTCGCGCCGGTGAGCTGGGTCAGACGGGCGGCAAACTCGTCGGCGCGGCCGGACAGGTTTTCGGCCAGATAGTAAAGCACCTGGCTGCGATTGTAGGCGGTCGCTTCCGGCCAGGCCTTGCAGGCGCGCGCGGCCGCGACGGCGTCGCGGATATCCTTGCGGTTGCCGAGACCGACCTCGCCGGCGAGCTTGCCCTTGGCGCTGGCGACGGCAAGGGAATAATTGCCGTCCGGCCGGACCTGCTTACCGCCGATGAACAGCTTTGCCGTGCGGTCGATGGCATCGCCTTCCGGGCGCTCGATGGGCTGGGCAGTGGCCACAGCCGGTTTGATGATCGGGCCGAGCGGCAGTTTTGCCGAGAGGTACTCGAACATGCCCTCGCGCCCGCCTTCGCGGCCGAAGCCGCTCTCGCGATAGCCGCCGAAGCCGCAGGCGGCGTCGAACATGTTGGTGCCGTTGACCCAGACGACGCCGGCCTTCAATTGCGGCGCGACGTGCAGCGCAAGATTGATGTTCTCGCTCCACACCGAGGCGGCTAGGCCATAGCGTGTGTTGTTGGCGAGCTCGACCGCTTCCTCGGTATTGCGGAAGGTCATGGTCGCCAGCACCGGCCCGAACACCTCTTCCTGGGCCAGAGTGTTAGCCGGCGAAACACCTGTCGCCAGCGTTGGCAGATGGTAATAGCCCGAGGCGGGCAGTGCCGAGTCCGGCTGCCAGCATATCGCGCCCTGCTTGGCGCCTTCGGCAATCAGGCCCTTGACGCGGTCGAGTTGGGTCAAATCGACCAGCGGGCCGATATCGGTGTTCTTGTCGAGCGGGCTGCCGACGCGCAGCCGGCTCATCCGCGTCTTGACCTTGGCGATGAAGGCGTCGGCGATGCCTTCCTGCACCAGAAGGCGCGAGCCGGCACAGCAGACCTGGCCCTGGTTGAACCAGATGCCGTCGACCAGACCCTCGACGGCGCTGTCGAGATCGGCATCCTCGAAAACGACGAAGGCCGACTTGCCGCCAAGCTCCAGCGAAAGTTTCTTGCCCGAACCGGCGGTGGCCTTGCGGATGATCTTGCCGACCTCGGACGAACCGGTGAAGGCGATCTTCTGGATGCCGGGATGATTGACGATTGCCCCACCCGCTTCCGGCCCGCCCTGGACGATGTTGACGACGCCCTTCGGCACGCCGGCGCGTTCACAGATCTCGGCAAACAGGATGGCGGTGAGCGGCGTGAATTCCGCGGGCTTCAGCACCACGGTGCAGCCCGCAGCGAGCGCCGGCGCGATCTTCCAGGCCAGCATCAAAAGCGGGAAGTTCCACGGGATGATCTGGCCGACGACGCCGACGCCCTTATGGGCTGGAAAGTCCCTGTCCAGCGCCTGCGCCCAGCCGGCATGATGGATGAAATGACGGATCGCCAGCGGCACGTCGATGTCGCGGCTTTCGCGGATCGGCTTGCCGTTGTCGATCGATTCCAGCACCGCGAACAGCCGTTGGTGGCGCTGCATGGCGCGGCCGATGGCATAGAGCACTTTGGCGCGTTGATAACCGGTGCTGGCGCTCCATTTCGGCAGCGCTTTTGTGGCGGCCGAAACCGCCGCATCGATATCGGCAGCACCGGCATCCGAGACCTTGGCCAGCAATTTGCCGGAGGCGGGATCGCTGGTGTCGAAGGTCTTTCCATTTGCAGCTGCTTTCCAGTCGCCGCCGATGAACAGGGCTTTCGAGAAATCACGGGTCGTCAGCCAGGCATCGGCCTCGTTGCGGGCCTCCGGCGCCGGGCCGTAATCCATGGCGTGATAGCGTTCGAGAATGTTCATGAAGCGCTCCGAATCACGCCATTGCGTGGCGATGATTGGCCGAGTAGTGGCCGGTCAGGTGATGCTCGAGCTGGCGCTCGATGTCGGTCAAAAGGCTCGATGCTCCGAAGCGGAACAGCTCCGGCTCCAACCACGGCCGGCCCAGCTCTTCTTTCATCAGCACCAGCCAATCGAGCGAGGCTTTTGCCGTGGAAATGCCACCGGCCGGCTTGAAGCCGATGAGATAGCCGGTTTCCTCGAAATAGGCGCGGATGGCGCGCACCATGGCAAGGCCAACCGGCAGTGTCGCGTTGACGCTTTCCTTGCCGGTCGAGGTCTTGATGAAGTCCGCACCCGCCATCATCGCCACCATCGAGGCGAGCATGACATTGCGCAGCGTGGCGAGGTCGCCTGTGCCGAGGATCACCTTCAGATGCGCCTCGCCGCAGGCGGCCCGCATCGAGACGATCTCGTTATAGAGCTCCTGCCATTTCGCCCCAAAAACCAAGCCGCGCGGGATGACGACGTCGATCTCGTCGGCGCCGTCGCGGACCGATGCTTCGATCTCCTGCAGACGCGTCGAAAGCGGGGCAAGGCCATGCGGGAAAGCCGTGGAAACGGCGGCGACACGGATGCCGCTGCCGCGCAGTGCTTCGACGGCAGTGGCGACGAAGGGATGATAGACGCAGACCGCCGCCGGACGGATGTTTTCACCGGCAATGCCGAGCCCCTCGGCAATGTCGCGGCGGAACGGGTTGACCGCCTTGGCACAGAGCCGGCGCACGCGCTCTTCCGTATCGTTCGAGTTCAGCGTCGTCAGGTCCATGCAGGCGACGGCGCGCAGCAGCCAGGCAGCCTGGTTATCGGCCTTGATCGAGCGTCTTTTGGTCAGGCTGGCGACGCGGCGTTCCAGCGCCGAGCGGTTGACGCTGCGCATCGATTCCATGAAGCCAAGATCGAGCCTCATGCCGGGATTGCGAGCAATAGCATGGGCCTGCGGCATCGGCGCATTGGCGGCGGCGCGCGCCGGCAGCGGCGTGATCTTGGACGTGCCGAGATCGGTTTCGCGGATTGTGCTGCTCATCTCCTGCCCCTTGTTCAGCGACTTATGCCGAAGATAGACCGTGAAGCAGCGCTTCACGAGTCCTTCAGGCGGTCATAGCGGAAAAAGACAGTCAAGGCAGCCGATTTTTGACCGTCCGGTCAAAATCAGGGTCTCAAAGCAGTGGACGCTGAACTGCCGCGTCTCAGCCGACGAAGGCGCGCTCGACTACGAAGCTTGCCGGATGATGCAGCGAGCCTTCCTGGAAGTCGAGGCTTTCGGCCAGTTCCTTCACGTCTTTCAGCATATGCATCGAGCCGCAGATCATGATGCGATCGGTCTCGGGATTGAGCTTGTCGATGCCGAGATCGGTGTAGAATTTGCCCGAGCCGATCAGCGCGGTGATGCGGCCCATGCGTTCGGACGTCTCACGCGTCGTCGAATTATAGAGCGTGACGCGGCCGCCGGTCAGTTCGCCGATCAGCGGGTCGTTCTCCAGCGCGGCCACCAGTTCCTGGCCGTAGATGAGCTCGGCATTGTCGCGGCAGGTGTGGGTCAGCACGACTTCACCGAACTTCTCATAGGTGTCGGGATCGCGCAGCAGGCTGGCGAAGGGCGCAATGCCGGTGCCGGTCGAGATCATGAACAGGCGCTTGGCCGGCGTCAGCGCGTCGACCACCAGCGTGCCGGTCGACTTCTGCCGCATGATGACGGTATCGCCGATCTGGATCTTCTGCAGCTCCGAGGTAAGCGGGCCGTCCGGCACCTTGATCGAGAAGAATTCCAGCTCGTCGTCCCAGGACGGGCTGGCGATCGAATAGGCGCGGAACACCGGCTTCTCGGCATTGGGCAGGCCGATCATGACGAACTCGCCGGAGCGGAAGCGCAGCGACTGCGGCCGGGTGATGCGGAACGAAAACAGCCGGTCGGTATAGTGCTTCACCGAGACGACGGTTTCGGCATAGACATTGGCCGGTATCGGAAACTGCAGCGGCCGCGCGCCGGCGGTGTTGAACGCGGATGTGGTGTTCATCAAACCTAACCTTCTGGGCCAGCTCAGCGCCCGCGCCAAATCTTCACCTGCGCGCCCGAACCGGTCAGGTTCCTGCGTGCCCTTGCACACTCCGAAGCGGTAAGCTCTTGTGTCCGGAATTTATTAGTATACAAACGATATTTGCGTCAAGACGCCGCCGTAAAACAGCTTTCCAAACTGAGGCATGTAAGCAGTTCGGGCATTTCGGGTTTCGACAATGGAACAGAATTTTTCGGCGCAAGCTCTGGATTCGACGGGCAGCGTCGTCGCCGGTATCGATGTCGGCGGCACCTTTACCGACCTGCTTCTGATCGACGGCCGCGACGGTGGCCGGGTGCATATCGCCAAGACCCCGACCACGGTCGACAACCAGGCTTTCGGCGTCGTTGCAGCTCTTGGTGCCACCGGCTTTCCCGTGGACGGCATCGACCTCATCGTGCATGGCACGACGACCACAACCAACGCGGTGCTGGAGCGCCGGCTGGCCAAAACCGGCATGATCACCACGCGCGGCTTTCGTGACGTCATCGAGCTTGGCCGGCGGACACGGCCGCAAGCCTATGGCATGACAGGCACCTTTGTGCCGATCATTCCGCGCAATCTGCGGCTCGAAGTGTCGGAGCGGGTCGAGGCGTCGGGCGCGGTGCGCATACCGCTCGACGAGGCCGAGATGCGGGCAGCGATTTCACAACTGATCGAAGCCGGCTGCGAATCGCTCGTCATCCATTTCCTGCATTCCTACGCCAACCCGGCGCATGAGCGGCGCGCGGCCGAGATCGGCGCCGAGCTTTGGCCGAACGGCTACATCACGACAGGCCATGCGCTGCTTTCGGAAGCGCGCGAATTCGAGCGCGGCGTTACCGCTTCGGTCAACGCCTCGGTGCAACCGATCCTCGAACGCTACGTCGAACGGCTGCGCAAGGAGCTGGCGTCAAAAGGCTACGCCCGCGACTTCCTGATCATGAACGGCAATGGCGGCATGATATCGGCCCGCTTTGTCACACGTGAATCGGCCAAGACCGTTATGTCCGGCCCCGCCTCCGGCGTCATTGCCGCGGCCTATACCGGCAAGCGCGCCGGCTTCGAAAACCTGGTCACCTACGACATGGGCGGCACCTCGACCGACGTGGCGCTGATCCGCAAGGCCGAACCGGCGGTGTCGAACGAGATCGAGATCGAATATGCGATGCCGATCCACGTGCCGATGGTGGCGGTGCACACGGTCGGCGCCGGCGGCGGCTCGATCGCCCGCGTCGACGCGGCCGGCCTGATCCAGATCGGCCCGGAAAGCGCCGGTGCTAATCCCGGCCCGATCTGCTATGGACGCGGCGGCGTCGAGCCGACCATCACCGACGCCAATCTGGTGCTCGGCCGGCTGGCGCCGAAGAAGCTGCTGGCGGTCGAGAACCCAGTCACCGTCGAGCATGTCACCGGCATATTCGAGGACCGGATCGGCCGACCAACCGGCCTGTCCGGCGTCGAGGCGGCGGGAGCGGTGCTGCGACTGGGCAACATGAAGATGGCCGGCGCCATCCGCATGGTCTCAGTGTCGCGCGGTCACGACCCGCGCGATTTCGCGCTGTTCGCCTTCGGCGGCGCCGGGCCGCTGCATGCGACCGCCCTGGCGCGCGAGCTCGGCCTGCCGCGGGTGCTGGTGCCGGCGCGGCCGGGCATTACCAATGCGCTCGGCTGCGTCGTCGCCGATCTGCGCCATGACTTCGTCAACACGGTCAACCAGCCGGTGGCGGGGCTCGATGAAGCCCAGCTCCACGCTATATTGGAACGGCACCGAAACGAAGGCGAAGAGTTGATCAGCAAGGAAGCGGTGAAGCCGGAGACGATCCGCGTCACGCATTCCGCCGACATGCAGTTCGTCGGCCAGACGCATATTATTAACGTGCCGCTGCCGTCGTTTGCGGTGACGCGCGAGGTCCTGCAGCAACTGTTCGAGAAGGCCTATTTCGCCCGCTTCAAGGTCGAGCTGCCGGAAATCCGCGCCAATCTGGTCAATCTCAACACCTCGGTGACCGGCGTGCGGCCGGCGATCGATCTGTCGCGGCTGATCGATCCGGCTGGCCGCGCCAAAACGCTCGAAGAGGCGCGGCGCGAGATCCGGCCGGTCTGGTATGGCGGGCGCTGGTACGACACGCCGGTCTACAGTAGGGAAAAGTTGCCGCTTGACGCCATCATCGAAGGCCCGGCGATCCTCGAACAGATGGATGCCACAACCGTACTCGAGCCCGGCGACCGGGCGCGCTCGGATGCCGACGGCAACATCATCATCGACATTGGTGAGGCCTGAGATGCAAAAGCTCGACGCCATCACCCTTTCGGTCCTCCAGGCGGCGCTGCAGCAGGTCTGTGACGAGATGGACCTGACGTTTTCGCGCGCCGCTTTCTCGCCCGTCATCGCCGAGGCCAATGACCGCTCCGACGGCATCTATTCGGCAGTCGATGGTTCGCTGATCGCGCAAGGCAGCCAAGGCCTGCCGGTGTTCGTCGGCGTCATGCAGTATTCGACCAAAACGGTGATCGAGATGATCGCCGACGGACGCTGCCTGCCGCCCGAGCCGGGCGATATCTACATCGTCAACGATCCTTATCTCGGCGGCACCCATCTGATGGATGTGCGCTTCGCCATGCCGGTCTATCGCGACGGCAAGATATTCTGCTGGCTGTCGAACACCGGCCATTGGCCCGACATTGGCGGTTCGGTGCCGGGCGGCTTCTCCGCCTCGGCGACTGCGGTGGAGCAGGAAGGCTTGCGGCTGCCGCCGGTGAAATTGTTCAAGAAGGGCGTGCTCGACCCTGAGATCTACGCCATCATCTGCTCGAACATCAGGGTTGCCGACCAGCGCATCGGCGACATCCGCGCGCAAGCGGCAGCACTGCTGATCGGCCAGGACCGGCTCAACGGCATTTCGGATCGTTACGGAGACGAAACAGTCGTCGAAGCAATCGCCGAATTGCGCCGCCGGGCCGCTGAACAGATGCGTGCCAACATCGCGGCAATTCCCGATGGCATCTACCGGTCGCAGGCCTTCGTCGATTCCGATGGGGTGGTGAACGAGCCGCTGACCATTGCGCTTGCCGTCGAGAAAAAAGGCGACACGCTCCGCTTCGACTTCTCAGGCTCGTCAAAACCCTGCGCCGGGCCGATGAACAGCGTGCTGGCGACGACCTTGTCCTCGGTCTACCTCGCCATGCGCCACATTTTCCCCGACGTGCCGATCAGCGCCGGCGCCTTCGAGCCGCTCATCGTCAAGCGGCCAGAAGGCACCTTCCTCGATGCCAAATATCCGCGGCCGGTATCGGGCTGCGCGGCCGAGGTTTCGCAGCGCATCGCCGAGGCGGTGTTCGCGGCCATGGTGCAGGCGCTGCCGGACAGGGTGACTGCGGCTCCCGCCGGCTCCAGCGGCAATTTCGCGCTCGGCGGCAACGATCCGCTCCGTGGCCGCGACTACGTCATGTACCAGATATCCGGCGGCGGCTATGGCGGCAATGCCGATCATGATGGCCTGACCAATGGCTGCTCGACCATCGGCATTTCCAAATCGCCGCCGGTCGAGATCATGGAACAGGCTTTCCCTGTGCTCTATCGCCACTATGCCTTGCGCGAAGGCTCGGGTGGCGCCGGCAAGCATCGCGGCGGTTTTGGCCTCGCCTATGAGGTCGAGATCCTGCGTGGCGACGCCCGCGCCTCCTTCGTCATGGACCATGGCCGTTTCGGCCCGCAAGGCGCGCTCGGCGGCAAGGACGGCGCGGTCAACACGGTGACCGTGTTCCGCGACGGTGAGGCCCATGTGCCGCCGCACCTCTCCAAGGAACAGGACATCGCGCTGAAGGCCGGCGACCGCGTGCGAGTTGGCACGCCGGGCGGCGGCGGCTACGGCAATCCCTGGCAGCGTGATCCGGAATTGGTCGCTCGGGATATCGCCCTAGGCTATTACACACCCGCAGAAGCCGGCGAAAAGTTCGGCGTCGCGCTGTCGGCGAACGGGTTGGCGATTGACCGGGCAGCGACCGAAAAGAAGCGCGCCGGCTGACGATGCTGGCCAGCATCTCCGCTGTGCCACGCTCAGTTCCGATGATCCAGCCTCGCGACCAGCCGGTCGCCGGCCCACTGGATGCCGCAGACCAGGACGATCAGGACGATGACCACGGCGATCATGACTGACGTTTCGAAGCGCTGGTAACCGTATCGGATGGCGAGGTCGCCCAGCCCGCCGGCGCCGATGGCGCCGGCCATGGCCGAGGCGCCGATAAGCGTCACCAGCGTCACCGTGAAGCCGGCGACGATGCCGGGCAGCGCTTCCGGCACCAGCACCTCGCGGATGATCGTCCAGCGGTTGCCGCCCATGGCGCGCGCCGCTTCGATCAGCCCGTGGTCGACCTCGCGCAGCGACACTTCGGCGATCCGGGCATAGTAGGGCGTGGCCGCGATCGACAGCGGCACGATGGCGGCCCATGTGCCGATCGAGGTGCCGACGATCAGCCGCGTCACCGGGATCAGCGCAACCAGCAGGATGATGAAAGGCACCGAGCGGAAACCGTTGATGACCGCGCCGAGCGCACGGTTCACCCACAGGTTTTCGGCGATGCCGCCGCGGTCGGTGGCGACCAGCGCCAGGCCGAGCGGCAGCCCGAAAACCAGCGAGATGAGGCCGGAGGCGGCCGTCATCAGGATCGTTTCCCAGATGGATCGAAGCAGGAGTTCAAACAGAATTGGCGACATGGCCAAGCACCTCCACCCGCGCATTGCGGGCTTTCAAGAACGCGATCACCTGTGCCAGGTGAGCTTCATTGCTACCGGCGACCGCGACGAACAGCGTCCCGACAGGCTGCTGCTGGACGTGATCGATGCCTCCATGAACGAGGCGGAACGAGCCGGGAACTGCCGAGGCAAGATCGGACAAAAGCGGGCTTCGCGCGGCCTCACCCGCCACGTCGATCCTGAGGATCGCCTCCACGCCGGCGTTCTGCGTTAGCCGGCTTGCGATCTCCGCCGGCAATTGCGGCCTGATGCCGCCGAGCAGGCTTTGTGTGATCGCCGACTTCGGATCGGCAAACACCGACCACACCGGCCCTTGCTCGACGATTCGTCCGGCGTCGATCACCGCGACCCGGTCGGCGATCGAACGGATCACCTCCATCTCATGGGTGATGAGCAGGATGGTCAGGCCGAGCTGCCGGTTGATGTCTCTGAGCAAGGCAAGGATGGAGCGCGTCGTCTCCGGGTCCAACGCCGAGGTCGCTTCGTCCGACAGCAGCAGCGCTGGGCGCGCCGCAAGCGCCCGGGCAATGCCGACGCGCTGTTTCTGTCCGCCCGACAGCGACGCCGGATAGGCTTTCGCCTTCTCCGACAGGCCGACGAGCTCGAGCAGCTCGGCAGCGCGCGCCAGGCGTTCGGCCCTGGGCCGGCCTTCGATCTTGAGCGGCAGCGCTACATTGTCTTCGACCGTCTTGGCGGACAGCAGGTTGAAATGCTGGAAAATCATGCCGATACGCCGGCGCAGCGGCTGCAATTCGCACTCGCCGAGCCGGCTGATGTCGCGGCCTTCGATGAAGACCTGTCCTGTATCCGGCCGCTCCAGGCCGTTTAGGCAGCGTATCAGCGTCGACTTGCCGGCGCCGCTCCGGCCGATGATGCCGAGGATCTCGCCCTGGCGCACGCTGAGCGATACGCCGTCCAGCGCCGCTGTTGCGCCGAAGCGGCGCTTCAGCTCGATGAGGCGTACGACATCGTGCGGTCCCGCGGAACGGCTGCCGACGGGATGCATGACTTCGGTGACCGGGGCGAAATGCTGGTTCATGAAAGTTCCTGTATTGGTGTCCCGCAAAACGCGATCGCGGTCCGCGTTGGAGCGCGGACCGCTTTATCATGCCGGGCTTCAGCGCCAAGTCGAGCTCGGTATCAATAGGCGCTGATGCCGGTTCCCTTGTAGACCCGGTCGAATTCGGCCTTCACCTTTTCGTTCTGGTAGGAGGCGACCAATGTCTTTACCCAGGGCTGGTTTTCATTGCCGGCCTTGACCGCGATGAAGTTGCGGTAGGGATTGTCGGCCACCGCCTCCTGGGCGATGCGGTTCTCCGGTGTGAGGCCGCTTTTAAGCGCCCAATCCGTGTTGACCACGGCCCCGTCGAGATCTTCCACCGAGCGCCCGACAATGCCAGCGTCGAGCTCCTTGACGACCAATTTCTTCGGGTTTTCGGCAATGTCGGTCGTCGTAGCCAGAATGCCGGTTCCTTCCCTGAGCTTGATCAGACCTTCGCTCTGCAGGACACGCAGCGCGCGCCCTTCATTGGACGGATCGTTCGGCACGCCGACGACGGCGCCTTCGGGCAAGTCGCCAATCTTCGCGTACTTCTTGGAATAGAGGCCGATCGGCCAGACCCCGGTATAGCCGACCGGGACGATGTGATAGCCCTGCGTCTTGATCTGGTTGTCGAGATAGGGCTTGTGCTGGAAGGCGTTGGCGTCGATTTCGCCACGCTCGAGTGCTTCATTCGGCTGGGTGTAGTCGTTGAACACCACGGTCTCGATCGTCAGCCCCCTCTCCGCCGCCTGGGCGGTCACGACCCGCCACACATCCTCGTCCTCGCCGCTCATGATGCCGACCTTGACCGCCGTCTTGTCTTCGGCGAACGACGGCGCAGCAAGGCCGACAATCGCAGCCGCCGACGCGAAAAGTACAGCCAGACCGGCGCGCCGGTTTATAGTTGCTGAGAAGAATGGAAGCAAAGTGTTGATAGTCCCAGGCATGGTCAATCCCATCGGTTTTGAAATCATTGCGGCCAAGCGGAATGCGAAGCCTTGCGGGCATCATCGGAAATGCTGATCGCCAGATCAAAGAACGGTATTTCCCGCCAAATGAGGAGCCTGGAATATTCTCTCAAAGTTTCTGGCCTAGCGAGCACAGGACGCTGCCGCCTAGCGCGCTGACTCCGCTATGAGGCCCGCCGTGCGTCGGAACGGCGGGCCTTTCTGCGTCCGAATGCCCAGGCACGGGCACCAGTTTGGGATGTCGACAATGCAGGACGCGCCGCATGTCCCTTCAAAAAACGACGCGCATTGCTCACTGGATGACCTTCACGATCCTGCGTGTGCCCGGATCGACCAGGACGGTCTGGTTGTCGACGACGACATAGCGGTATTTGACGTCGGGAACCTCATGAAGCTCGACGGTATCGGGCAGGGTCGAGCCGACATTGAGCTCCACGCCGGGAAGCTGGACGGACGCCAGAGGCTGCTTTTTCACATACTCGCGTACGATCGTCTCCTGCTGCGGTTCGATGACCACGTCCTGAGCGGCAGCGGCGCCAATACCCGCAAGCAGCAAGAACCCAGCCGCGGCTGCCGAAAGATGCATGCTCATGATTGTCTCCTTTCGTGGTGGGCCACCTCTGCGCTGCGCCGCGTCATGCTGTTCGCAGCGGGGTCGCTATAGGCGGGTAACGTCATCAGGTGGAGCTTGTTCCGCCGCTCGGATCGCTTGCCGTTTCGCTCCATTGGTTTGGAACAAAATTTTTTAGCCGCAGTTTTACGCGGTGAAGGGACGCATTTTCCAAGGAGATCTCTCATGAAAGGCGTTCTGATCACCAGCTTGCTAGCAATCAGCGTCAGCTGCGGAGCTGCACTTGCCCAGACGCAGCAGTCGACCGACGACCAGTCCGGCGCCAATTGCGCAGCCGGCGCTGCCAATTGCCAGAATGGCGCCAAGATGGACGAGCAGGCTCAGGGCAAGGCCGGCGCTGCGACTGATCAACAGGCGCAGGGCAAACCGAAGCTGAAGACCGACGAGCAAGCCCAAGGCAAGGCCGGCGCCACGACCGACCAGCAGGCCACGGGCAACACCAAGATGAAGACCGAGGAACAGGCCCAAGGCAAAACCGGAACCACCACTACCGAGCAGGCCCAAGGCAACACGAAAATGAAGACCGAGGAGCAGGCTCAGGGCAAGACTGGGACCACGACCACCGAGCAGACTCAGGGCAATG
Source organism: Mesorhizobium sp. M0983 (assembly GCF_040318975.1). Taxonomy (NCBI): domain Bacteria; kingdom Pseudomonadati; phylum Pseudomonadota; class Alphaproteobacteria; order Hyphomicrobiales; family Phyllobacteriaceae; genus Mesorhizobium; species Mesorhizobium sp. M0983. The sequence continues at coordinate 18,562 of NZ_JAMYNH010000010.1, forward strand.
CTTCTACGCAGACGCAGGACCAGAGTTCGACCGCTTCCATCAGCAATGTGACCGTTGAACAGAAAACCCAGATCACTCAGGTCATCAAGGAGACCAACGTCCAACCCGTTTCCAGCGTCGATTTCGACATCTCTGTCGGTATCGAGGTTCCGCGGAAGAAGGTCCGGCTGCATCGTCTGCCGGCGCGCATCGTCAAGATCGTTCCGGCTTACGAAGGCTATGAGTATTTCGTGCTCGCCGATGGTCGGATCGTCATCGTCGACCCGAATACCTACAAGATCGTGATTATCCTGACCTAGTCGCGGCCAGACGGTTTGATTGAACCAAAGGGTCCGTCGCGCAGGTCGCGTGGCGGCCCTTTCCGCATCTCCTCGCTCCGCGTCTGCTGCAAATCGCAGATCACGGTCCGTCCTCGGGGCGAGGAGTGAGCACGGTGTGATCGATGGTGTCGGGCAGGCATGGACTGGGCACGCAGCTTGTTCGGACTGACGCGGTGGTCATGCCCTCGATATCCGTAACTAGCACCATTCTCGCGTAGTGCCGCGGCCACAGCGGCTCTCCAAACAGGACGAAGACGCCGCCAATCATCAAGGCCAGCAACATGAGTGCCGTAACATTTGCAAATATCTCGCCGTAGCGCATGAAGGCAGCCTGTCCCGTTCGGAAAGCGATTTCAGCCTGTGACAGCGGCGACCAGGATGGCGCCGAAACCCAGCGCTAATGCCCTTGGCGCCTCGCGAATGCCGCCTTCCATTGGATACTCCCCGGAATAAGCCAGGTGAATAACGGCACTCTCGGTGCTTTGTTCCGGGCCGGACGACAGCCGCTTCATTCATGCCGGGGCGTTTCCGTTGGCAAGACCGCAGGCGGTCTTCGCCCTCATTGATGCGCAGCAGCGAGATCCTTCACGTGACGTTCGTGCATTTGCAGCACCGGCAGCGTCTTCTTGGCAAACTCCTTCATCGCCGGATCGTCGCCGGAATTTGAGTAAGCGGAAAACAGCGCCACTGCTTCCTTATGCGCCTGGGTCTGCATGTCGATATATTTCGATTGGAAGCTGTCCCCGCTGGCCTCCTTGAGTTGGTCGAGCAACGCCTGGTGCTTGGTGTCCAGCGGCGGGCCGGCCGGCGTGGTGGCCGAAGTTGTCTGACCTTTGCTGAGCGCCGCCTTGAAGTCCTCGCCGGCCTTGGTGTGGTCCGTGACCATTTGCGCCGCGAAGGCCTTCACATCGTCGGCCGTCGCCTGCTTCTGTGCAAGTCGGCTCGACTCGATTTCAAATGTATTGGCGATGGGCACCGTCTTCACGAACGTCGCCGTGTCAACCTTGCTCATGGTGTCGGTCGTCAGAGGTGTCAGCGTCGCCGATTGGGCAAAAGCAGCCAAAGGCGCGCCGGCCATCAGCGCTGCCGCAGTGATGGATAGAAGTGTTTTCATGGAAGTTCTCCGAGGCTGATGTCATCCCTCCGATGGCTCAACGCGGAAGCTGCGGCGAGGTTGCCTGGTCGCGGCGGCCAGAGCCGCTGCGACGCCAAACAATGGTTTGGAAAGGCAAAACAAAGGACGCCGGCCGCGTCGCGCAAAGTGCAACGCAAGCCGCGAGATCGTACGGAATCGTACAAGCTCTTTCGCTTTGCCGCAGTCTTGCTATCGTTGGCTGGGAGAGATGGGTGGAGGCTTCCGTGGGGCAGATCAGGTCGCCGCTAGGAATCGGTATTGATACCGACGCTGCCGTTCACACCATCATGGCCGACTACCATTCCGGCGACATTCTCTCGACCACCGTCGTCATAGCCGATTTGCGCAGACGCTTTCCTTGGTGCCGGCAAACCGACGAGGAGCTGGTTGGCTTCATCGTTCGGGCGCTGGACGGTCGGGAGATCGCCGTCAGCTTCGACCACCGCGGCCGTTAGGCGGCTGATTCATGGCAAACTGACGAGGCTGCGGAGCGCACGCTCCGCAGCCTCGTCAGGCTATGATCACAGGGCGTTTACTTGCCGCAGTGGTTATCGTTCACCGTCGGCGCCATCGTTCCCGGAGCCTTGCCGGTCGCATCGGGCAGAGCCCCCTGCGGGCCCGGCGGGCAATTCCGGTCGGCATTCGAATTCGTCGTTGAGAAATCGCGAATGCTGTTGGTGATGGTCGAATCCGTGCCGGTGTCAGGGCCGCCATTATCCGGGACTACGACCGTCCGCCCGCTGCCGTCGGCAGCGGCTCCGGAGGGGTCGCCGACGTTCTGGGCCATCGCTGACGTGGCCAGACCGATCGTAAGCGCCGAAGCTGCGAGAATTTTCGTGAGCATGATGCTTCTCCTTTTCACGAGGGTCGTCGCGTTGCGACTACGAAAACAACCGTTCGGGCGGGCGAAGGTTCCGACAAATTTCCTATGAATTCAGCATGTTCTCAGGTGTTCAAGGTGGCCGGCGCGCCATTGCACAGCCCGGCGTTTTCCTCGCTGCATGAGCGTGCGCCTTGCTGTCCCGCCGGAACAGGAATGCTCCTTGCGAGTTCATACCTTTGTACAATGCGAACGCGCTGATGCGAATGGCGGCAGCGCAAACAAGGAGAGCAGACATCATGGGCCTTGGAACCATTCTCATCATCATCTTGGTCCTTGCCTTGCTTGGCGGCTTCAGCGGCTTGGGCGGCGGACCGTTCTACGGCACCGGCTATTACGGTGGCGGTGGCCTCGGCCTGGTGCTGCTCATCGTCATCATCTTGGTCGTGCTTGGGCGCATTTAGCGTCACGCTCACGACAAAACGCCTGCCGCCGGGTAATAAGCGGCGGGCGTTTTGTCGTGAATAGACGAAAAGTCTCTAGGACTCTGGCTAAAAAGGCCGACCTGGCGTCGGACCCTTCGACACCGAGGACCCCGCCATAGCAGCAGCTTTAGTGTTGGCGATCGGCGGCCAGTGCTTCCTTTAGATCGGCGCTTAGCACGCCCTCGTTGAACAGCGACATGATACGGGCGGCCAACCGCTCGCGGACCGGACTGTCGTCCGCAACACCCAACTCGCGGCAGCAGTCGTCGAGCGCTTTTCTCAGCACGCTCAGTTCGGCTGGAGTTGCTGCACCATGCATCGACATGCCATCCTCCCTGAAAAGGGCGAAAGCGCGAAGCGTCTTTCAAGCATCCACTCGCCATGCCTGTGTGGATGACTCAAATTCAATTAGCGCCGCTTGCCTCCAAACTCAATGTACGGAAATTACCGAGCGGACAGATCGGGAACGACTGCCTTTCACCTGCATTATTGTAGTGATCCAAGCCACCCTCATTTGGATCACTGGGCGTAGCCCACGACGCCCGAATGGAGCCCGTTGCATCCCTCGCGACGGGCTCTTTCGCGCCCGACATTTTTGATTTATCGATTTCGTACCAAGCACCTTTGGTACGTTTTCAACTCTAACTTTCAGTCAGATGTTTTCGTAGGCAAGCGGCAGGAGAAACTGCCGTGCATCGAATTCATTTATTTAGTAGGCTCCATACCTTTCAGCGCTTATATAAGCCGTATCGTCAGCAGGTTATACCGGGCGCGGACGGCTGGGAGATCAAAAAGCTCTTGCCCTGTTTTGGGCCCAGCTATGTCTGATCCAGCTATTTCCAATCAAAATCTATTCAAAAACAAGCTGTTGCGCCGGATGAGCGCCGGCGATTTTGCATTTCTCGAGCCGCACATCGAGCGCTGTTCGCTGGAGTTGCGGCAATCGCTCGAAGTATCCGGATCACCGATCGAGGCCATCTATTTCGTCGAGGACGGCATTGGTTCAGTGGTTGCGAAAATGCCGAATGGCAGCGATGCGGAAGTTGGCCTCATTGGCTTGGAAGGTATGACCGGCTCGGCCTTGGTGATGGGCGACGACCGCATGGTCCATGATTGCTATGTGCAACTGGCGGGAGAAGCCGCCAGGATAGATGCCGAGCCATTCAAGGCAGCGCTGACGCAAAGCCCGACATTGCGGCTGTTTTTGTTGCGCTACGTGCAGTGTCTGCATATCCAGACCGGCTACACCGCGCTGGTCAACGCGCGATCGAAGCTTGAAGACCGGCTGGCGCGCTGGCTGCTCATGTGTGACGATCGGGTGGCCGGCGACCGGCTGACGATCACCCACGAATTCCTGTCGATCATGCTCGGCGTAAGACGTCCGGGCGTCACGGTCGCGCTCCAGCTGCTTGAGGGCCGAGGGCTCATCCGGTCCCGCCGCGGCGAAATCATTATCCGCGACCGCGATGGTCTCGTTTCGCTAGCGGATGGCGGCTACGGCCTGGCCGAGGCCGAATATATCCGCCTGGTCGGACATACCGGCGAGCGCTGAGTGCTTTTCTCGCCTGTTGCTACCGCAGGTCGAGGCCCCTTGCGATACGACACAAGTGCCGTCGGAAAAATTTTCAAAGCTCCTGAACCGTCAGGGAACTTGTTTCCCATCGGAGGGTTATCGGACGCCTCTACTTTGCGAGGCTGCCACCAACTCCCGGGAGACGACCATGCCGACTACGAAAAAGGCCGCGAAGGCGGCAAGCAAGGGCCTCGAGGACCTGTTCCTCGACGGGCTCAAAGACCTCTACTACGCCGAGAAGAAGATACTGAAAGCGTTGCCCAAAATGGCCAAGGGCGCGGAGTCGGAAGAAGTGACTGCCGCCTTCGAGAAACACCACATGGAAACCGAAGGACATGTCGATCGCCTGGAGGAGGTGTTCGAGAAATTCGGCAAGCCGGCCCGCGGCAAGACCTGTCCAGCGATTGACGGCATCATCGAAGAGGGCTCGGAAGTGCTCGAGGAGTATAACGGTGCTCCTGCGCTCGACGCCGGGCTTGTCGGCGCGGCGCAGGCCGTCGAGCATTACGAGATCGCTCGTTACGGCACTTTGATCGCATGGGCGGAAGAACTCGGCAAGAGCGACGTTGTCGAACTGCTCAGGGCAACACTCAAGGAAGAGGTCGCGACCGACGAAGCGCTTTCCAAGCTCGGCGAAAGCGGTGTCAACGAACGCGCAATGCAAGAAGCCGCTTGATTTTCAGACTGCATCCCGAGCCTCGGCAATGGATTGCCGAGGCTCGGCTAGTGCGGCGAACCAGTGAATTCTGCATCGGTTCCGTCGTAGGCGGCAGAACGGAACACCAAGAGCGCCTTGAAGCGTTGCCTCCGGCGGGACTTACTCCATCTGCTCGAACGTACATTGCCGGGGCTCCTTGTCCGGCCGCCAGCGCAACAGCTTGGTTCCGTGCCGGAACCGGTCGCCTGTCACATGGTCGAAACGAACCTCGACCACCAGTTCAGGCTTTATCGGTTCCCATTGTGCGCTGCGCTCCGTGCTCCAGCGGCTTGGCCCGCCCGGCGCCTCGCCGGTGAAACCCGGTTTGGCCCGCAGTTTTTCCAGCCGTCTGGTCAGCGCCGCCCTGTCGTCCTTGCCGATGGTCGAGGTGAATCCGACATGGTCCAACCTGCCTTCGTTATTGTAGAGGCCAAGCAGCAGGGATCCGACTTCGTTGCTGCCGGCGAGATAGCGAAAGCCGCCGACCACGCAATCCGCAGTGCGCAGCCGCTTGACCTTGACCATGGCGCGCTCGCCGGGCTGGTATGGCTCGGCGATCAGTTTTGCAACAACACCGTCGGTCGAGCCATGGCCGGCGCCTTGCAGCCAGCGCTCGGCGGTAGCGGCATCGTGCGTGCATTTGGACAGGCGCAGTTCGCGCCGTCCCGCCGACGCGACAAAGGCCTCGATCGCCCGTCTCCTGTCGGTGAGGGGTTGTTCGATGATAATCTTGCCGCCGGGTTCGGCCAGCATATCGAACAGGACCAGCATGGCAGGCGTCTCCAGGCTCAACTTGCGGATCCTGCTTTCGGCTGGATGAAGGCGCATTTGCAGGGCCTCGAACGAGGACGATCCGTCGACCTCGATGACGATCTCGCCGTCGGCAACAAACCGTCGCGACCTCACATCGCGCAGCACCGCGATCAGTTCGGGAAAATAGCGGCCAAGCGGCTTGCCCGATTTTGCACGCAGATCGACGGCATCGTCACCCTTGAACACGAGGCACCGAAACCCGTCCCATTTCGGTTCGTACTGCCAAAGCCCGTCGCCGCCAGGAATTGCGTCGGCGGCTTTGGCTTCCATCGGACGAAGGTCGAGCGGCAACGGAAATGCGGTCATGGCTGGTCCGCGCCGCCGCTGAGGCATTCGCTACCGCGGTCGGCCATTCCCCTGGGCCCTGCTTTGCCGCCTCGCCACCTTGCGGCCGGTCTGGTCGGGCGCAGGCGACAGCGGATCGACTTCGTCGGACCCGCCGATCTCCTTGGTAATGCGATAGGCCAGATAAGCGACGGCTCCGGCAACCAGCAAGCGGACCATGTTTGAAAATCCTTCGTTGGCGTGAACCCACCAACCCCGGGCCGAAGGTTTTGTTCCGTCGCTGCCCATAGCCGAGGTGAATCGTCGGCTGCGCAACCAAAACCTAAGCGCATCGTTTGTTGCTTATCGACGAAAAGAATTTGCGATGAAGACGCTGTTACCCTTGTTCGCTTTGACCCTGGCGCCAATCCAGGCCAGCAGCGCTTGGCCTGACGGGTGACCGCGATGCTCCTCGTTGTTCCGGTTTGGCAAGACATCGCGGCACGGCTGCTTCTGACCGCGCTCGCAGGCCTTTTGATAGGCCTCAACAGGGAGGCGCGCGGGCACGCGGCGGGGCTACGCACCACCGTGCTGGTGGGATTGGCCGCCGCCATCACAATGATCCAGGCCAGTATTCTGCTGGAGACCGTTGGCAAGCACCCGGATTCGTTTGCATCGATGGACGTCCTGCGCTTTCCGCTGGGCGTGTTGACCGGCGTCGGCTTTATCGGCGGTGGCGCCATTCTTCGCCGCGGCAATCTTGTCAGCGGGGTCACCACAGCGGCCACGTTGTGGGTGATGACGGCGATCGGATTGGCTTTCGGTGGTGGCCAATACGGCTTGGGCGCGGCCGGCACGGCGCTGACGCTGGCCACTTTGCTGGTCCTGAAATGGGTGGACCTTCGAATGTCGCGCGAACACCATGCCCAGTTGGCACTGACGTGGAAGGCCGCGGCTCGACAGGAGCTCGATGCGCTCATCGGGCCGCTTGGCTACCAGGCACGCCTCGTCGCAATAGAGAGGCGCCCAGATCTCAAGGACCCTGTGTTCTCGTTCGAGATCAGTTGGAGGCGGCCCGACACTGGCGCACCGCCAATGGATCTGCTGGCATCGGTGGGCGAGCATTGCGAGATCCAGAAGTTTGATCTCCTCAGCGAGCCTGCCCGGTAGAGCGGTTCATCGTTTCACGGAAACGCCGAACCGCTCTATCGCTTTGTTTCTGCGCAATTCCGGACGGAAAACCGTTTCACACTTTTCCTGGAACAGCTCTAGCGGCTCGCAACGATCGCGGCCTGAATCAGGCCATCGCTTCTTCGCGGCACTTTCGATACCTATCTGTCGAGGCAGGACTCAAGGAGCAAGCAAAAGAGCGTGGCACAGCGATCGGGAAGTGCTGACCTTCCACTTCACGGCGGGCGCGTGCCGAAATGGCTCGGCGACCGCATGACGCGGCTTGGCGCGGTCATGTGCGAGGCGATCATCCACCATTACGGCCGCGATGAATTGCTGCGCCGGCTGGCGCATCCGTTCTGGTTCCAGTCTTTTGGCGCCGTGATGGGGATGGACTGGCACTCCTCCGGCATCACCACCAGCGTCGTCGGTGCCTTGAAGCGCGGCCTGTCGCCGCTTTCCAGCGAGCTCGGCCTTCACGTTTGCGGCGGCCGCGGCGCGCATTCGCGCAAGACCCCGCACGAGCTTGCCCTGATCGGCGAGCGTGTCGGCCTCGACGGGCAGGGCCTGGCGACTGCCAGCCGGCTTGTCGCCAAGGTGGACAGCGCCGCGGTCCAGGACGGTTTCGATCTCTATCTGCACGGCTTCATCGTCACCGATGACGGCAAGTGGGTGGTGGTGCAGCAAGGCATGAACGGCGACAGCAAGGTGGCGCGCCGCTATCACTGGCTGTCGGAGGGCCTGAAGAGCTTTGTCGACCAGCCGCATGCCGCCATCGAAGGCGCCAACCAGGGCGAGATCGTCAACCTGACCGACCGCCGCGCCGAAGCGTCGCGCCAGGGACAACTGGACCTTCTGCACGATCTTGGACCGGATCGCATCGTGAGGGAGCTTGCCGCTTTGGAGCGGGGTTCGGCGCCAGTGCCGGAGCCGGCACAGAAGCTGCTGCCGCATCTGGTGATGCCGGCGCACCACGATGTACGCGAAAGCGATGTCGTCATGCGCCGCCTGCACGGCAACATCGCGGCGGCGGCCGAGCGCGGCCCGGCGGATTTCGCCGGCCTTCTCCTGGTGCCCAATGTCGGCGCGCGCACGGTGCGGGCGCTGGCGCTGGTCGCCGAAGTCGTGCATGGCGCGCCATGCCGTTTTTCCGATCCAGGACGTTTCTCGCTGGCGCATGGCGGCAAGGACAGGCATCCGTTCCCTGTGCCGTTGAAGGTCTATGACGAGACGATCGGCGTGCTGAAGTCGGCTGTCCAGAAGGCCAGGCTCGGCCGTGAGGAAGAGGTCGGCGCCTTGCGGCGGCTGGACGACCAGTCGCGGCAAGTCGAGCGCTATGCCACCGGGCCGAGCCTGAAGGAAATCGTCGCCGGGGAGTTCGAGCAATCGCATCTGCTCGGCGGCCGCAGCGTCTTCGGTTGGGAAGTCGCCCCCGAAACGACCGCAGTTAAATCAACGAAGTGATCGGCTCGGATCAAGCCTCCAGGTCGATCAACGCGACACCGAGCTCGGGACGGTGCCTGCGGCGCAGATGTCCAGGCGTTTCCACCAGCGTGACCTCGAGCGTCGGGCGAACGATGGCGTCCAGCAGATGGCCGCCCCTTGTGCTGCCGTCGCTCAATCCGAGCACGGCATGGACGTGCAGGCTGGGCTTGCCGTCGTCGCCGATGGCAACATCGCCAATCGCGCTCAGCACCTCGCACTGTTCCCGGATGGGAATTTTCCGGTAGGTCCTTTCCCTAGGGTCGAACCAGCCGACAGTTGCCCTTTCGAAAGCGCCGAGCGCGCTCAGCGACGCGCTGCCAACGCCGTGGTCGGCCGCAAACGAGGTCAGCTGCGCAAACGCCTCTTCGCCGGGATCAAGCACAACGACGAACGTTCTTTGGCCGGCGCTTTCGGCAACAATCTGTGACTTCATGATCTCGCTCCAGACGCCATTTCGGTTCTGTCCGATCGGGGTTGAACGGCAAGCCGGCTCGAGAGTTCCCCGGCACGGTTCGGATGAACATAGGATCACAGCCACGTGAGGCGGAGGAACCTTGCCTTGCGTGACTGGTTCGGCCGGCTTGAGACCCAGCCAGCCGGGAGCCAGCCATGTCCGAAACCCCTCTTGCCAGCCTGAGCCGACGCAGTTTCATGACCGGATCCGTTTCGGCGGCTGCGGCAGGGCCGCTCATGGCCACGTCGGCAAAAGCCGCCGCCCCGCAACCTGCCGCTTCGGCCGAGCCGCGCGATCTGTCGGCGATTTCACTGCGCATCAACAAGCAGCCCTACAATCTCGCCCTCGACAATCGCACCAGCCTGCTCGACGCGCTGCGCGACCATGTCGGCCTGACGGGTACCAAGAAAGGCTGCGACCATGGCCAGTGCGGGGCCTGCACCGTTCTTGTCGACGGCAAGCGGGTGCTGTCGTGCCTGAGCTTCGCCGTGATGAACAAGGGCCATGAGATCACCACGGTGGAAGGGCTCGCTTCCGCCGACGGCAATCTGCATCCGATGCAGCAGGCCTTCATCGACAATGACGCCTTCCAATGCGGGTACTGCACGCCCGGCCAGATCATGTCCGCCATCGGTTGCATCAACGAAGGCCATGCCGGCTCCGAGGACGATATCCGCGAGTATATGAGCGGTAATCTCTGCCGCTGCGCTGCCTACCCCAACATAGTCGCGGCCATCGTGCAGGCCCGGGACGAAACAAGGAAAGCCTGAGATGCGCCCCTTCGTTTACGAGAGACCGGCCAGCGTGTCCGCGGCGGCCGCCATTGCTTCCCGTTTTGCCGCAGAGGGTGTTCCGCCGACCGAGGCCGCCGCGCAATTCATCGCCGGCGGCACCAATCTGGCCGACTACATGAAGCTTGGCGTGGCCCGGCCGGAACGGCTGGTCGATCTCAATGGTCTCGGTGACAGGGCCCTGCGGCAGATCGAGGTCGGCGACGACAGCATCCGCTTCGGCGCGCTGGTCCGCATGGGCGAGGCTGCTAACACAGGCGAGATCAAGCGCCTTTGCCCGATGCTTGCCGAAAGCCTGAAGTTCGCCGCCAGCGGCCAGATCCGCAACATGGCGAGCCTGGCCGGCAATGTGTTGCAGCGGACGCGGTGCGAGTATTTTCGCGAGACCTCCTGGCCATGCAACAAGCGCGAGCCGGGCTCCGGCTGCGCGGCCATGGAAGGCTTCAACCGGCAACATGCGGTCCTTGGCACCAGCAACGCCTGCATCGCCACCTACCACGGCGATTTCGCCCAAGCGCTGATCGCGCTCGGCGCGACGGTCGAGGTGGAGGCAAGGCGCGGTATGCGCAAGATAGCGTTTTCGAGGCTACATCGCCTGCCGGGAGATACGCCCAACGTTGAGACCGAACTGGCCTCCGACGAGGTGATCACGGCCATCGAGGTGCCGCTTGGCGCCTGGAGCCGCCGCTCACGCTACCTGAAGATCCGCGACCGCGAGTCCTATGCGTTCGCGCTGGCCTCGGCGGCCGTGGCTCTGGATATGGACGGCGACACCGTCAGCCAGGCGCGCATTGCGCTTGGCGGCGTGGCAACCGTGCCATGGCGGGCCAAGGCGGCCGAGGAAGCACTGAGCGGCAAGGCACTCGACGATGAGGCGGCCGAAGCTGCCGCCGAAGCCGCGTTCGCCGAGGCGAAACCGCGCGAACACAATGCGTTCAAGATACCGCTCGGCAAGCGCACGCTTGTGCGGGCACTGCTCGAAACGCGCGACATGAAGGTCTGACCCATGAACCAAGCTGCTCCCGCGCCGAAAGAGAACATGGGAAATCCCGTTCCGCGCATCGATGCCCGCCTGAAGGTCACCGGACAGGCCGGCTATTCGGCTGATCTTCCAACCGCCAATATGGCCTATGGCGCACTTGCTACCAGCAGCATCGCCAAGGGCAGCATCACCGCCGTCCGGCTCGAAAGGGCGCGTAAGGTGCCCGGCGTTCTCGATATCGTCAGCGTCGGCGACATGGACGGCATCGACAAGCCGAAATTCGGCAACACCGGTGCAAGTTCGATCGCGCCGCTGCATGACAAGGCCATTTTCCACGACGGCCAGATCATCGCGCTGGTGGTGGCTGAAACATTCGAGGCGGCCGAGGAAGCCGCGGCGCTGATCCGCGCCGACTACGCCGAAGAGACGCCCAGCGCCGGCTTCGATTCCAGGGGAACGGAGATGGAGCCGGCCGCCGGCAAGAGTCCGTTGTTCAAGGAGGACGTCAAAGCCGGCAACTTCGATGCTGCCTATGCCGCAGCCGCAGTGAAGATCGACGAGAAATATTCGACGCCGACCCAGCACCACAACCCGATCGAGCTGTTCTCGACGACGGCGGTCTGGCAGGGCGATCAGCTCACGGTCTATGAACCGAGCCAGAACGTCACCGGCTGGAAGGCCGAGCTCGCCCGGCAGTTGAAGATCGATCCGGCCAATGTGCGGATCGTCAGTCCCTATGTCGGCGGCGCCTTCGGCTCCAAGGGGCCGATGACGGCCCGCACGGCGATCGTTGCCGTTGCGGCCCGCCGCGTCGGCCGGCCGGTGCGCTGCGTCGTCAGCCGCATTCAGGCGTACGGCACGCAGACCTACAGGGCGGAGACCCGGCACCGCATCCGCATCGGCGCAAACCAGGACGGCCGCATCACCGCCTTTGCACACGAAGGCTGGGAAGTCACGTCGCGGCCCGATCCCTATGTCGTCGGTGGCACTTCGGCCACCGGACGCATGTACGATTACGGCTCGGTGCTGACCCACGTCTCGCTGGTGCATGCCGACCGCAATACGCCTGGCTACATGCGTTCGCCGCCGGAGACGCCCTATGTCTATGCGCTGGAAAATGCCATGGACGAGATGGCGGTGGCGCTCGGCATGGACCCGGTCGAGTTCCGCCGCGTCAACGAGCCGCAGAAGGAGCCGATCGGCGGCAAGCCCTTCTCCAGCCGCTCGCTCGTGAAATGCTACGACCAGGCCGCCGAGGCCTTCGGCTGGTCCAAGCGCGAGGCCGCGGTTGGCTCGATGCGTGACGGCGACTGGCTGGTCGGCATGGGCTGCGCCACCGCAATCTATCCGACGGCGGCTGCGCCATGCGCCGCCCGCGTCCGCCTGACCACTGACGGCGAGGTTCGCGTCCAATGCGGCTCGCATGAGATCGGCACCGGCGTGCGCACGGTGGCAGCGCAGATGGCAGCCGAACGGCTCGGGATAGAAATGGACAAGGTCAGCGTCGAAATGGGCGACAGCGCCTTGCCGCCGGCACCGGTGTCCGGCGGGTCGATTTCGACGGCAAGCGTGTGCTCGGCGGTGCTGAAGGCCTGCGATGCCGTCCGCGCAAAGCTCTTCGCCGCGGCCGTCGCCGAAGCCGGGCCGCTGGCCGGGTCCGGCAACGCCAAGCTTGAAATGAGCCAAGAGAAAATCGTCGCGGACAACGGCAAATCGGCCAAGCTGTCGGATGTTTTCAAGACGATGCAGATCGGTGCGATCGAGGAATATGCCGAATTCGCGCCAAAGGGATCGTCACCGGAGGCGCTGAAGAAGCTCTATGCCGGGCAATCGGAGTTCCACGGCGGCGACCAGGACAAGGATTCGGTGAAATACGCCTTTGGCGCGGAATTCGTCGAGGTGCGCATCAACAGCCATACGCGCGAGATCCGCGTCCCGCGCATCGTCGGCGCCTTTGCCGCGGGGCGCATCATGAACACCCGCACCGCGCGCAGCCAGCTGATGGGCGGTATGATCTGGGGCATCGGCCAAGCCTTGCACGAGGCGACGGAAATCGACAAGCGTTATGCGCGCTACGTCAATCGCGACCTGCAGGACTATCTCGTGCCGGTCAACGCCGACGTGAAGCAGATGGAAGTGATACTGGTTCCGGAGATCGACCACGAGGTGAACCCGGCCGGCGTCAAGGGTTTGGGCGAACTCGGCAATGTCGGGACCGCGGCGGCGGTCGCGAGCGCGGTCTACCACGCCACCGGCAAGCGCATTCGCGACCTGCCGATCAGGATCGATCACCTGATCGTCTGACCTCTCCAACTCAGCCGGCTTCGGACCGGCTAGGCGCAGTTTGCATCTATTCCTTCGGCGCGGTGGCGGGCGCGGTATAGCGGCGGCGCACTGCGTCCAGGACGTGGTTGCGGCTCTCCTGCGCCGAAAGTGTGTCGTCTTTCTCCGCTTCGGCGGTTTCGCGCGCCAGCTCCTTATCCCTGATCTGGTGGCGAAACCATTTGGAATAGTCGCCGGCGCGCAAATGATGTTCCCAGGTCTTATCGTCAATGCCCTCGGCGATCTGGGCGAAAATCATCAGATTATGGGCGCGCAGGTTCATCGCATGGTCGGGGCCGCGGAAATAGAAGCTGCCCTTCTCGTCGAGCTGGCCCTCGGCATATTTGCGGCTATGGCGCTTGAGCGACTGCCGCGGCTCGATCGGCTCGACCATGGCAGGTTTCTTGTGCGCCTGCGGCCGCCAGAACAGCACGTGCTCGTCTTTTGGAGAGCTCAGATCCTTGTCCTTTGGCGGTTCGGTGCCGGTCTCGCGACAGAACGTCTTGACGACCTTTTTCGCCTTGGGGCCGAGTGCGATGACGGCGGTGACCAGCCGCAATGCTTCGGTTGAGATCGCATCCGGATGAACGGTGATCAGGATCGTGCCCGGCAATTCCATCGCCAGAACCATTGGCGTGTCGTCGCGCCGCTTCGGCAAGAGGTGATGCGCCTCATCGATGATCAGCCAGTGTGGTCGCGCGGTGCGGAAGCGAACACCGCCAAGGCCCGGCAGCAGGTCGGCAAAGAAGTCCGGCCGCTCGTTGACGCGCAGCGCCAGGCCGTTGACGACCAGATTGTTGTCCGGCTTCTCCAGGAGATCGAGCAACTGCGTCTTCGTCGGCGCGTTCGAGCCGTCGCCCAGCCGGACGGCGCCCTCGAGGCCATCGTAGTCGCCTTCCGGATCGAAGATGCAGAACTGGAACTTTCTCTCGACAAAACGCTCCGTCAATGCGGTCGCCAAGGTCGATTTGCCGATGCCCGAGCTGCCGGCGATCAGCACCGTATCGGTTGGCGACAGATACACCTCCTTGCCATCGTCCGAGCCAAGCAGAATGCCATCGCGGCTTGGCACAAGCTCGCGATCGCGCTCGACCACCTTGGCGATCAGTTCCTCGACGCCTTTTCCGCGCGCGCCTCGTGTCACGAGATCCGCCGTATCCTTGACTGCCGGCAGTGCGTTGTCGACGGCGACGCTGAAGCCGCAGGCGCGCAGGAAGGCGTGGTCGTTTTCGGCGTCGCCGACACCGACGACGTTGTGCGGCGACAATCTGAGGTCCTGAAGCGCGGCTGTCAGCCCGGTCGCCTTGTTGATGCCGCTGGGCAGGATCATCACCGCGCCCTTGTTGAAGATGATTTCCAGCTCCAGCCCCAATTTCTTGATGACCTCGAGCGCGGTAACCTGATGCGGTTCCCAGGTGGCGACGATCGAGCGTCCGACCGAAAGCGGTTTGACACCGTGTTTCCTGAGTTTGGCGATGAACTCGGGGGCGGGCGGCGGAGATATCGTCCGCTCCTCCTCGCTGGCCGGCGTGTAGATCAGCGCCCCGTTTTCCGCGACCACCTTGTCGAAGATCGCGACTTCGGGAAAGACGCGTTTCAGGTCGGGCAGCTCGCGCCCGGTGACGAGAATGAGCTTGCGGCCGCTCTTCTTGAAGCGTTGAAGCGCCGCAAGTGTCTTTTCGGCGACAATCCCTTCATGCGCCAGCGTGCCGTCGTAGTCGGTGGCCAAGGCTATGAAATACATGTCGTCAGTAGCCGCCGACGATTGGCAATATCTCGCCGGTGATGTAGCTCGAGCAGTGCGGCGAGGCGAGGAACACATACGCTGGCGCGATCTCTTCCGGTTGTGCCGGTCGTTTCATCGGTGTGTCGGCGCCAAATTTCGAAACATCGCCGGCTTCCTTGTCCGAGGGGTTGAGCGGCGTCCAAACCGGGCCTGGTGCCACGGCGTTGACCCTTATGCCCTTGTCGACAAGGTTGCCCGAGAGCGCGCGGGTGAAGGCATGAATGCCGCCCTTGGTCATGGAGTAATCGACCAGTTGCTTCGATCCCTCGATGCCGGTCACTGAACCGGTGTTGATGATCGCCGAACCGGGTTTCATGTGCGGAACGGCCTCCTGCGCCATGTGGAAATAGCCGTAGAGGTTGGTCTTCAGCGTGGTGTCGAAATGCTCCTCGGTCAACTCGCTGAAATCGCTGGAATGGACCTGGAAAGCGGCGTTGTTGACCAGCACGTCGATCCGCCCAAACTGCTGCACGATCTCAGCCACCGCGTTGTGGCAGTGGCCGCGTTCGCTGACATCGGCCTTGATCAGGATGCATCGCCGGCCTTCGGTTTCGACGGCCCTTTTGGTCTCTTCGGCGTCCTTGTCCTCCGACAGATAGACGATCGCCACATCGGCGCCTTCACGTGCATAGAGCACGGCCACCGCGCGGCCGATGCCTGAATCGCCGCCGGTAATGACGGCCACTTTGCCGTCGAGCTTTTTCGATCCGATATAAAATGGCGCATCGTAAAGCGGCGCCGGCTCGATCGCCCATTCATGCCCCGGCTTCGGCTGGTGCTGCTCGGGGAAGGGCGGCTCGGGATATTTGCGGGCACCGGCCTGCATGGCGCCTTTTGGCTTGCCCTTGGACTTGGACTTGTCCTTCTCGTCGATACGGCGCTGGATGTGCCGTTGCTTGGCGGCCTCGCCGGCGATTTCCGATTTCATCTGCATGGTCATCTCCCTGGCTTGAAACCCAACAACGCACGTCCGGCGAAAAGGTTTATGCGACCACTTCATTCCTTCAGCCCGGCGACCCGCTCCAGCAGTGGCCGTTGCAGCCGCGGTAGATGGCCGACGACGCTGAAGGCCGCGTTCCTGAAGCTTTGCATGATGCCATTGTCCGACCGGGCCATTGACAGGATGCGCTCGCTGAGGGTGATCCACCGTCGCCCTATCGGGTGGCGTTCGCTTGTGTAGCCGGCCAGCGTGCCTTCGACGAAACGCCTGGCGAATGATGCGGCGAGATTCATGCCGCGCGCGCCCAGCGGCGAATGGGATGGAGGTCGGGGATGGTCATGATGGTTGTCCGGGTGAAACGAAACGTGACCTCATCCGAACGCATGGAGTGTTCGATGGTTTCCGGTCAGCCGACCCGATGGGCCAGGGCGGGGTAACCATTCTGTGATCTCCGCTGCCCCGGCCGGAACTTACCCACGCAGCCGCAGTTAGGGGCTTTGGGGGGTGGATACGGTTGCTGGATGTGAAATCGGCGAGGGGATGCCGCAGGTCTTTTCAAGGAGCGCCAACGGCATTTCACGCTTCGCTCTGTGGGGCGCGTGTTTCATGGCCATCTTTGCGGCTCTCGGCGGTACCGCCATCCTGCGTTCGGACTTCGTCACCGGCGTTGGCCGGCCGTTGGCGCAACCAGTGCCGTTCAGCCACAGGCACCATGTCGGCGAGCTCGGCCTCGATTGCCGTTATTGCCATAGCGGCGTCGAGACTTCGTCATCGGCTGGTCTGCCGGCGACGGAGGTGTGCATGACCTGCCATTCGCAGCTCTTCACCAACGCGGACATGCTGGCGCCGGTACGGGCGAGCCTTGCCTCCGGGCAGCCATTGCAGTGGCAGCGGGTGAACAGTGTGCCCGACTTCGTCTATTTCAATCATTCGATCCATATCGCCAAAGGCGTCGCCTGCGAGACGTGCCATGGCGAGGTCGACGACATGCCGCTGATACGGCGGACGCACGCGCTGTCGATGGAATGGTGCCTGGGATGCCATCGCGATCCCGAGCCCAATTTGCGTCCGCCGCAGGACGTGTTCCTGATGCACTGGAAGCCGCCGGCCGGCATCGCCGAAATCCGCCGGTCGCTCATCAGCCTTCTCGATATCCACCCCGAGACCATGACCGACTGTTATGTCTGCCACCGCTGACAAGCCGATTGCGGCTCCAGACATGGCCGGCCTGCGCGAACGGCTTTCGCCTGGTCCGGAGCTGTGGCGGAGCCTCGACGAACTCGCCGATACACCGGAATTCCGCCGCTTCGTCGATGCCGAATTTCCTTCGATCGCCGAGCGCATCCCGGCGCGGCTCGACCGGCGCACGCTGCTGAAGCTGATGGGTGCATCGCTGTCGCTGGCCGGGCTTGCCGCCTGCAGCCGGGCCGAAGACATCCTGCCTTATATCCGCCAGCCGGAAAACATCGTTCCCGGCCGGCCGCTTTATTACGCGACCACGCTGTCGAGCGACGGCTACGGCATCGGTGCGGTGGTCGAAAGCCATGAGGGCCGGCCGACCAAGGTGGAAGGCAATCCCGACCATCCGGCCTCGCGCGGCGCGACGGACGCTGTCATGCAGGCGGCGGTGCTGTCGCTGTTCGACCCCGATCGCTCGCGCATGCCGCTGAAGCATGGCGAACCCGCAGCCTATGACGACTTCCTTGCCGACATGGCCGAGCTCACCTCGCGGCTCGCTGGAGCTGGCACGGCGCTGCTGATCGAAGCAACGACCTCGCCCACCATGAAGGCGCAGCTCGAGGCGCTGCGCGCGCGCTATCCCAGGCTGAGGCTGTTCCGGCACGATCCCCTGGCGACGCCGTCCGGCACCGAAGCCACACAGATCCTGTTCGGCAGGGCGCTTGCACCGGTCTGCCGGTTTGATCGCGCCGACGTGATTTTCAGTCTCGACGCGGATTTCCTGGGCGAAGGCCCCGGTCGTCTCGCCTACGCCCGTGATTTCGCTGCAAGACGCCGCGTGCGCCGGGCGGACGATACGATGAGCCGGCTCTATGCGGTGGAGTCGACGCCGACGATCACCGGCGCTGCCGCCGATCATCGCCGGCCGGTGCGGCCGAGCGAGGTCGAAACCGTCGCAGCGGCGCTGAGCGCCGTGCTTGGCGGCGAAGCGGCGCCAAGCGCCTTGGCATTGGACCCGACCTGGCTGGCTGCCGCCGCGAACGACCTGAAGGCGGCCGGCCGCTCGGCGCTGATCGTGCCGGGCGCCCATCAAACGCCGTTCGTCCATGCCGCCGCTCTTGCCATGAATGCGCGGCTTGGTGCGCTTGGCAACACCGTGGAACTGATCGAGCCGCCCGACGCGATGCCCATCGAGGGCGACCTCGCGGCACTTTGCCAGGCGATCGCCGCGCGGGACATCGACACCGTTGTCATACTTGGCGCCAATCCTCTCCACACTGCGCCTGCGGGACTTGATGTCCACGACGTGTTTTCGCAGCTGAAGCTTCTTGTCCACTGGGGTCTCCACCGCGACGAAACCGCCTTCGTCGCACACTGGCATATCCCTGCTGCGCATGATCTCGAGAGCTGGAGTGACCTGCGCGCCCATGACGGAACCGCGTCGATCGTGCAGCCGCTGATCAGGCCGCTTTACCGGGGGCGGACCGTGCATGAACTCCTCGCCGTGCTTGGCGGTGAATTAGCTGTTTCTGCGCTGCAGCTCGTCCGCCGGACCTGGGCGCAGACACTGGACGATCCTGCGTGGCGAAAGGCGCTTCGCGACGGCTTTGTGTCCGGCAGTGCCAGCATTCCAGCCGATGTCGCGATGCCCCCGGATTTGCGCGGCCTGAAGCCGCGCATCGAAGCGGCAAAAGGCGTCGAAATCCGTTTCGTTGCCGATCCCTGGCTGCGCGATGGACGCAATGCCAATTCGTCCTGGCTGCAGGAGCTGCCGCGGCCGCTGAGCAAGATCGTCTGGGGCAACGCAGCCCTGATGTCGCCGGCGACATCAGGACGGCTTCAGGTGGAAAACGGCCGGGTCGTCAACATCGCCTCGAACGGCATGGACATCGATGCGCCGGTCTGGATCATGCCTGGCCATCCCGACGACACCGTGACGCTTGCTCTGGGTTTCGGCCGGAAGCTCGGTTCGGTGGCAGCACTCGCTGACGGCCACGACGCGTACAGGCTGCGAAGCCCTGAGGCTCCCTGGATCGTCTATGGCGCCATGATCACGCCGCGCGACAGCAGCGCACGGGTCATCACCACACAACACCACCAGGCGATGGAGGGCAGGGCGATCGTTCGCCATGCCTCGCTCGATGCCTTTCGCAAAGATCCGCACTTCGTGCGCGACGGCGTGCCGCCGACGCCAAGCGAGTCGCTCTATCCTGACTGGCAATACAGCCAGGAAGCCTGGGCCATGTCGATCGATCAGTCGGCATGCATCGGCTGCATGGCCTGTGTTTCTGCCTGCCAGGCGGAAAACAACATCGCCACCGTCGGGCCGGACGAGTCGGCACTCGGCCATGAAATGCATTGGCTGCGGATCGACCGCTACTATTCCGGCCCGCTCGACGATCTCGACGTCTTTTTCCAGCCGGTGCCTTGCATGCATTGCGAGAAGGCGCCGTGCGAGGTCGTCTGTCCGGTCAACGCCACCACCCACACCCATGACGGGCTCAACGCGCAGGTCTATAACCGTTGCATTGGCACGCGCTACTGCTCGCAGAACTGCCCCTACAAGGTGCGGCGCTTCAACTTCCTGGACTTCCAGGAATTCGACAAGGATGCCGCGGGACCTGAACAGGCCGTGCACAATCCAGACGTCAGCGTCCGTTCGCGCGGCGTGATGGAGAAATGCACCTACTGCGTCCAGCGCATTTCCGAAAAGCGCATCAAGGCTCAGATCGAAAACCGCGCCATCGCCGACGGCGAGGTGGTGACCGCCTGCCAGCAGGCCTGCCCGACGCAGGCGATCGTCTTCGGCGATCTCAACAGCAAGGGCGCCAGGGTGGCGCAGGAAAAAGCGGCACCGCATCACTACGCCTTGCTCGAGGAGCTGAATACGCGACCGCGCACCACCTATCTCGGCAAGATCATAAATATCAATGGCCGTCTCTCGTCAGGCGGGAAAGCCGATGGCTGAGGCTTTTGCTGCAAAACCGGGCGCATTGCCCGTTCTGCATGGCAGGCACGACCTTCCGGAGATCAGCGGCCGTATCAGTGCGATCGTCCTCGACGGCAGGCTGCCGCGCTATTTCTGGGCAGCTTTTTTTTCCTGCTTCGTCTTCGTCCTCATCTTCCTCTATTCGATCACCTATCTGATCTCGGTCGGCGTTGGCGCCTACGGCATCAACGTCCCCGTCGTCTGGGGCACGATGATCGGCAATTTCGTCTGGTGGATCGGCATCGGCCATGCCGGCACGCTGATCTCGGCCGTGCTCCTGCTTCTGCGCCAGCCATGGCGCGCCTCGATCAATCGCTTTGCCGAGGCGATGACGCTGTTTGCCGTTGCAATGGCCGGGCTTTTCCCGATCCTGCATCTCGGCCGCCCGTGGTTCTTCTACTGGTTGCTGCCGCTGCCCAACACCCATATGCACTGGCCGCAATGGCGCAGCCCGCTGGTCTGGGATTTCGCGGCGATCGCCACTTATGCCAGCGTTTCGCTGATGTTCTGGTATATGGGCCTGCTGCCCGATCTCGCCGTCCTGCGCGACCGAGCGAAATCGCGCCCGGCGCAGCTGTTCTACGGCATACTGGCAATCGGCTGGCGCGGTTCGGCCTTTCATTGGGCGCGCTATCAGACGGTCTATTTCCTGATGGCGGCACTGGCCACGCCGCTGGTCGTCTCGGTGCATTCGATCGTCTCGCTCGACTTCACCTTCGCCATCACGCCGGGCTTCCACTCGACGATCTTTCCTCCCTATTTCGTTGCCGGAGCGCTGCTGTCCGGCTTCGCCATGGTGCTCACCATCGCCATCCCGCTGCGCTGGGCGTTTTCGGTCCAGGATCTGATCACGCTGCGGCACATGGACAATGCCGCCAAGCTGATGATCGCCGCCGGCATGATCGTCATCTATGGCTACGCGTCCGAGGCCTTCTTCGCCTGGTATTCGGGCGAGATCTACGAGCGCACGATGATGTGGCAGCGCGCCTTCGGACCTTATGCGCCGCTGTTCTGGGCCATGCTCGCCTGCAACGGCGCAGTTTTGCAATTGCTCTGGTTCCGACGGGTGCGCCTCAACATGCCGGGGCTGTTCGCCATTGCACTCATCATCAACGTCGGCATGTGGATCGAGCGCTATGTCATCGTCGTCACCGGGCCAAGCCGCGATTACCTGCCGTCGTCCTGGGGCGAGCAGTCATTGAGGTGGCTCGACTTCGGCATCCTGTTCGGCTCGATCGGCACCTTCTTAGCACTGGTCTTCCTGTTCATCCGCATCCTCCCGGCCATCACCATCTTCGAGGTCGAGGAGCTGGCCGAGGAAAGGGGCAGCGCAGGATGAGACTTTACGGCGTCATCGCGGCTTTCGCCGATCCCGAAGCGCTGACCGAGGCGGTCCGCACCATGCGGGCGCGTGGCTACCGGCGCATGGACGCGTTCTCGCCATTCTATGTGCGTGGGTTGGCCGAGATGCTCGGCATGCGCAAGACGCGCTTGCCGTGGGCCATCCTTGGCGGCGCCGTCGCTGGCGCGGTGTTTGTCTACGGGCTGATCCTCTATTCGGTCGAGATCGACTATCCGCTCAATGTCGGCGGCCGGCCGCTGCATTCCTGGCCGGCCTTTCTCGTCATTGCCTTCGAGGCGGCGATACTTGGCGCCGCGCTGGCCGCATTCTTCGGCGGGCTGGCCGCCAATCGCCTGCCCGAATATTACCACCCGGTCTTCAATGCCACGAGCTTCACCTACGCGCGCGGCGGCAAGTTCTACCTGCTCGTCGAAGCCGCCGATCCGAAGTTCCGCAAGGGCGTGACCAAGGGCCAGCTGACCCGGCTTGGCGCCGAAACCGTCGAGGAGGTGGAGGCGTGAACATGCGCACGAGTCTGCTGGCGGCAGCCTTGCTGCTCGCCGGCTGCCGGCAGGACATGGAGGACCAGCCGCGCTACGATCCGCTCGAAAAGAGCAACCAGTTCGCCAACGGCATGTCGGCGCGGGCGCCGGCCGAGGACACGGTCGCACGCGATGCCGATCTTTCGCCGGTGCCGGACACGTTTCCCTATCCGGTCACCATGACGCTGCTGCGGCGAGGCCGGCAGCGCTTCGACATCTTCTGTTCGCCTTGCCACGGCCGCACCGGCGACGGCCACGGCATGGTCGTCGAGCGTGGCTTTCCAGCGCCGCCCACCTATCATCAGGACGCGCTGCGCAAGGCGAGTGACGGGCATTTCTATGAGGTCATCAGCTACGGCTATGGCGCCATGTTTTCCTACGCGGCGCGCGTCCCGCCTGCCGACCGCTGGGCGATCGTCGCCTATATCCGCGCCCTGCAATATTCGCGCGAGGCGCCAATTGCCGAACTGCCGGAAAGCCTCCGCGCCGAGCTCAATGCGGAGCCAGATCGATGATGCGGCTTGCCACCGAACGTTTGATTTTGCCGGCGCTTGCCGTGGCCGCCGCCGGACTTGTGCTTTGCGCCGCGGGATTGGCCTTCGACCTCAGAGCCATGTTGGCCGGCTGGCTGCCTGCGGCGCTGTTCCTGCTCGGCCTGCCGCTCGGTGCGCTGACCATCCTGATGGTGCATGGGCTGACCGGTGGCCGCTGGGGCGAGGCAATCCGCCAGCCGCTACGCGGCTTGGTCACGACGCTGCCGCTGGCGCTGCTTCTGCTGCTGCCGGTTCTGCCCAGGCTCGACCTGGTGTTTCCCTGGGCGAGTGCCGACGCGGCTGCATTGCCCGAGACGGTGCGCCTGAAATTCTCTTATCTGAACGTTCCGTTCTTTTTGTTGCGCTTTGCCGCCTGCGCTGCGATCTGGCTGGTGCTGGCGTGGCGCGTGCTCGACTGGACAACGACCGATAGCGGCCGCGGCAGCGCCGGCCGCGGCAAGGCCTATGCCGCTGGATTGATTGCGCATGGGCTGACGGTGACGATCTTTGCCATCGACTGGATGCTCTCGCTCGAGCCGGAGTTCTCCTCGACGATCTATGCGCTGCTGGAAGTATCCGCCGAAGTCGTCG
The DNA here is from genome assembly GCF_040318975.1 of Mesorhizobium sp. M0983. Lineage (NCBI taxonomy): Bacteria > Pseudomonadati > Pseudomonadota > Alphaproteobacteria > Hyphomicrobiales > Phyllobacteriaceae > Mesorhizobium > Mesorhizobium sp. M0983. The sequence continues at coordinate 41,775 of NZ_JAMYNH010000010.1, forward strand.
GCGCTTACGCTCTGGCAATGACGGTGCTGTGTGCGAACCGCTCGATCGAGGTCATGCCGGGCGGCGAGGAGGATGTCGCGCTGAGCGAGGATTTGGCCAACATGCTGTTCGGCTTCGTGCTGCTATGGGCCTACCTGTCGTTCATGCAATGGCTGGTGACCTGGGGCGGCGACCTGCCGAACGAGATCCGCTGGTACCTCATTCGCAGCAGCAATGGCTGGCAATATCTGCTCTGGCTGCTGATTGCGCTGCAATTCGCGATCCCCTTTGCCGGGTTGCTCAGCCGGGATCTAAAGCGCAGCCATGCCGGCCTTCTGTCGATCTGCGGCATCGTGCTGGCCGGCCATTATGTCGATGTCCTGTGGCGGATCAGACCGCCGCTTGCCGGTGGCGGTGTGACAGCGTTCTGGTGCGACCTTGCCGCGCTGGCAGGAGCCGGCGGCCTCTGGCTTGCGCTGCTGCTTTTCGTGCTTGGCCGGCCGGACGGTATCGGCTTCTGGCGCCGGGGGCCGGCGCATGGCTAGGGCGGCCCGCCATCCCGAAACGCGCGATATCTGGCCGGGCGCGCTGCTTGCCTTCGCGGCCGGCTTGCTGCTGTTCCTGGCGGCATCAGCCATCGTCCTCGGGCTCGTCTTCGACACCAGACCGTTGTGGCCGCTGCCGGGGCCATCGTCGGCCGGCAACCGAGCCAGTCCCGCCTTGCAGCGCTTTCCGGAAGACGACCTAGCCGCCTTCCGCAAGGCGGAGGAGCAGGCACTGAACAAAGTCGGCTGGGTCGACCGCACCGCCGGCATTGCTCGCATTCCGATCGAGGACGCCATGTGGGCGATCGTCAGCCACGGTTTGCCGAACTGGGGGCAGCCGCCGGTGGCCGCCGGCGCCGACTGCGGATTGGTCGAGGCCGAGATACCACGCGCGCCACAGGCCGCTCGCTGCCGGACCGCGCCAGGCCAGGGAGGCCGGCCGTGAAGGCTTGGCTAACCGCTTTTTCCCTCCTCGTGGTGCTGCCCGCCTCAGCCGTCGCACGCCCGGCCTTCGATCCCGAGATCGGCGCACAGCTCAGCCTCGACCGGGTGTTTCGTGATGCATCCGGCGTGCAGCGCACGATCGGCCAAACGCTTGCGGGCCGGCCGGCGCTGCTGATTTTCGGCTATGACAAATGCCCGAACCTTTGTGGTGTGACCCAACAGGCGGTCGCTTCGGATTTGAAAAAGACGTTGCTCGATCCCGAAACCTATCGCGCTTTGTTCGTCTCGATCGATGCCGCCGACACGGCCGGTGATGCGAGCGATGCGCAAACCACCGTCGCCGCTGTGGCCGACGCGAGGAACCTGTCGGCATGGCGGTTCCTGACCAGTGCCGACGGCGCCGGTGCCGCCCTTGCGGCGGAGGCTGGCATCAGCTTCGACACACGCGCCAGGATCGACCAGTTCGCCCATCCGATCGCCGTCATCGCGCTGACGCCGAAAGGCCGGATAGCGCAGGTGCTGCCGGCGCTGAGCTTCACGCCGCGCGATCTTAAGCTTGCCCTTGTCGAGGCATCTTCCGGCAAGCTCGGCTCGATCGCCGATCATGCCTTCCTGCTCTGCGCCGGCTTCGATACCTCTAAGGGGCAATATACGCCGGCGATTTGGGCTGCCTTGAAGCTCGCCAGCATCGTGATGGTGGTGGGGTTGGCGACGGCCATACTGCAGCTGGCGCGCAGGAGGCGGGCGTGAGCTTCGGTATCCGGTTTTTCCCGCCGGAAGCCTCGTCGATCGCAAGCAGCATCGATGCGTTGTTCTATACATTGCTGGCCTTCGCGGCCGCGCTCGGCCTGTTCCTGACCGTTCTCGTGGTCGGCTACGCCGTCAAATATCGCGTCGGCTCCGCCGCCGACCGTACCGGGGCGCGTGCCCGCAGCCTGCCGCTGGAGATGACATGGAGCATTGCCAGCCTGGTGATGGCCTTCATCTTCTTCGGCTGGGGCGCAGTCCTGTTTGTGCGGCGCGACCATCCGCCGCCGGACGCTATCGAGATCGCCGGCCTCGGCAAGCAATGGATGTGGGAGTTCCGCCATTCCGGCGGCCAGCGTGAGATCAACGAGCTGCACGTGCCGGTCGGCAAGGCGGTGGTGGTGTCGCTGGCATCGCAGGACGTCATCCACTCCTTCTATGTGCCGGCCTTTCGGGTGAAGCAGGATGCGGTGCCGGGACGCACCACCAACGTCTGGTTCATTGCCACCGAACCGGGCCGCTACCATCTGTTCTGCGCCGAATATTGCGGCACCCAGCATTCCGAAATGGGCGGCTGGGTAACGGTGCTGGCTCCGGAGCAATATGCGTCGTGGCTGGGCAGCCAAGATGAAGGCGAAAGCCTCGCCGCGAGCGGCGGGAAACTGTTCCGCGCGCTCGGCTGCTCCGGCTGTCATGGCAATTCCAGTAAGGTGCGGGCGCCCGGCCTCGATGGGATTTTCGGCCGGCCGGTGGCGCTGGCGAACCGGCAGACGGTCATCGCCGACGAACGCTATCTGCGCGATTCGATCCTTGTCCCGAACAAGGAAATCGCCGCCGGCTACCAGCCGGTGATGCCGAGCTTCGACGGTCTGGTCGATGAAGCCGAGTTGCAGATGCTGATGGCCTATCTCAAGTCGCTTTCGTTCCAATTTCCCTCGTTCCCGGCGGCAAACAGCGAGGCGCCGCAATGAATCGCGATTTGGCGCCGGCAAACTATCTCAGTGAGGGTGCCTGGCCGCGCGCCTGGCTGCTGACAACCGACCACAAACGGGTAGCGTGGCTCTATCTCGTCTCGCTGACGGCCTTCTTCTTCCTCGGCGGTGCGTTTGCCGTGCTGATGCGCATCGAGCTTGCGACGCCGGCCGGCGACCTGGTCTCCGACGATGTCTACAACCGGCTGTTTTCGCTGCACGGCATCATCATGGTATGGTTCTTTCTGGTGCCGTCGATCCCGGCGACGCTCGGCAATTTCCTGTTGCCGCTGATGATCGGCGCGCGCGATCTTGCCTTTCCCCGCCTCAACCTGGCCAGCTGGTATGTCTTCATGTTCGGCAGCCTGTTCGCGCTCGCCTCGGTGCTTTTGGGCGGCGTCGACACCGGCTGGACCTTCTACACGCCGCTGTCGACGCTCTATGCCAACGGCTTTGTCTCGACCGCGGCATTTGGCGTTTTCATCGTCGGCTTTTCGACAATCATGACCGGCATCAATTTCATCGTTACCGTCCACACCTTGCGGGCGCCCGGCCTCACCTGGTTCCGGCTGCCGATCTTCGTCTGGACGCTGTACGCCACCAGCCTGGTGATGGTGCTGGCAACGCCGGTGCTTGCAGCATCGCTGATCCTCATCGTGCTGGAGCGCGTCTTCGGCATCGGCATCTTCAATCCCGACCTCGGCGGCGATCCGCTGTTGTTCCAGCATCTGTTCTGGTTCTACTCGCACCCCGCCGTCTACATCATGATCCTGCCGGGCATGGGGGTGGTCTCGGAAGTGCTGCCGTGCTTCAGCCGCCGGCCACTGTTTGGCTACAAGGCCGTCGCCCTGGCTTCAATGGCGATCGCCGTCTTCGGCTTTCTCGTCTGGGGCCACCACATGTTCGTCAGCGGGCAGTCGGCCTATGCCGGCGTGGTGTTTTCGTTCCTGTCCTTCTGCGTCGCGATCCCATCGGCGATAAAGGTGTTCAACTGGAGCCTGACGCTGCGCAAGGGCGAAATCAGCTTCGAGACGCCGATGCTTTATGCCCTGTTCTTCCTGGCGCTATTCACTTTTGGCGGGCTGGCCGGCCTTTTCCTTGCCGCCCTCGCCGTCGACGTCCACGTTCACGACACCTATTTCGTCGTCGCCCATTTCCACTACATCATGGTCGGCGGCATGGTGACCGCCTACATGGCCGGGCTGCATTTCTGGTGGCCGAAGCTCACCGGCCGCATGTATTCGGAGATTTGGGGCCGTATAGCCGCGGCTGTGACCTTCATCGGCTTCAACCTGACCTTTTTTCCGCAATATGTGCTCGGCTTTTTGGGCATGCCGCGGCGCTACCATACCTATCCGCCGGAATTCGCTTTCTGGCACATCCTTTCGTCGGCAGGCGCCGTGGTGCTGGCGATCGGCTATCTGATGCCGCTCCTCTATTTGGCGTGGTCGCTGTTTCGAGGCGCGCGGGCGCCGGATAATCCATGGCGAGCCACCGGGCTCGAATGGCAAACAAGCTCGCCGCCTCCGGCGCATAATTTCGATCGCATGCCGACCGTCACCAGGCCAGCCTACGATTATCCGATGAAAGGCCTGACCGAGAAACGGTCGGACCCGGTGGAGGATCTGGTTTGAAGTCACCGATGACAAGCATCGCCTTCGACCGGCCGGCTCGCGAAACGGCAGCCGCCAGCTTTGCCATGTGGGTGTTCATCGGCTCCGAGGCGATGCTGTTCGGCGCCATCCTGCTCGTCTTCATGTTTGCCCGGTTGAGTTATGGCGACGCCTTCGCCGGCGCGGCGAAGCATCTGTCGCTGCCACTGGGCACGGCCAATACCGTCGTCCTGATCACCAGCAGTTTCGCCATGGCGCTCGCCCATATGTACACGGCCGCGCGGCGATGGCGCGCCGCCGGCCGGGCATTGGCTGCGACGGCGCTGCTCGGCGTCGTCTTCCTGGCGATCAAGGCGACGGAGTACGCCAGGGAATTCGGCGAAGGGCTGGCGCCGGTGCTCGGCGCGCCTTTCATCTATAAGGGCCCGGATCCTGTCCATGCCGAATTCTTCTTCGGCCTCTATTTCGCGATGACCTCACTGCATGCCTTGCATCTGATTTGCGGCGTAATCGTCATCGGCGGCATCCTCGCTCTGTGGCCGCGCACGATCGAGGCCAGCCGGTTCCGCCGCGTGCAGGCAATCGGCCTCTATTGGCATTTCGTCGATATCGTCTGGGTCTTCCTGTTCCCCGTCCTCTATCTGATCAACAGATGAGCGAGTTCCGCAAACTCACGCTTGCCTATGTCGGGCTTCTGGCCTTGCTGGCCCTGACTGTCGGCTCGTCCTTCCTGGCGCTTGGCGCCTTCAATTCGGCACTCAACCTGACGATCGCCGCGGCCAAGGCTGCCGTCATCGCCATCCTGTTCATGCATCTGCCCAGCGCCGGCGTCCTGCCGCGTCTTGCGGTCGCTGCTGCCGGGCTTTGGCTGATGATCCTGTTCGGGCTGACGCTGATCGGACAATAGGCCGAAGCGGCGCACCTCGTTCATACCCTTACAGCGGCTCCGGAACGGCTTTGCACGGACGGCTTTTGCTCGGCCGCGGGCATGGAAGCCCTTTGGCCATCGCCATTCAGATGCCGGGCCTCGTCCTCGGCTGCGTCTTCAAGCTTGGCGACGAGCAGATCCTTGAGGTCGCCAACCTCTTCCTCGATGTCTTCGATGGGTACGCCGGCGTCGGCCGCCTCTTCCTCGCATTCCCTGGCGAGGATTTCCGCCTCTCTTTCAAGCCTGATCGGAGGCGGCGGCACATGAACGTTTTCGTGAATCCAGTCCTGCAAGAATTCTATCGCACTATCACTCATGGGGCTCACCTGTAGCGGCAAACTGTAGTGCCATTAACGTACGTGCTGCAAAATGGATGCTTGGCAACGCCGGATTTCGAATAGCGATACTTGACAATAGCGTGATCGCCAAGGAGCTAGAGCTTTGCAGCCAGGGAAATCATTTGGCGTCGCAGAAATGCGGCTAACCAGACAGTTGGAGCGGGATGTAATTTGAAGGCATCCCGCCCTAAGACGCGTTGCGCCGTCGCGCCGGTGTTGCGCGATTCGGGTCGCCGGACGGCCGAACATCGTCATCTGCGGCAGATCGTGTCGGCCGCTCAGCGACACGGTCGGCGCGCATTTTGCGTTTATGCGCCATCCAGAATGGCAAGAGCTCGGCAAGAAAACTGTATATCGTGGTCTTCATCGGCATGCTCCGGACAACGGTTACAACTCGTCATCCCGGAGTTCCGTTCCAGCAAAGAGTTGCGTTCCGGCAAATCCGTCGCCTCTACAATTGCGATTCGATAGGCAGGCATCCAACCAGCGCTGCAACGATGCGCCGATAGAGACTGGCCTCGGGTTCATGCGAGTATTGCCGCATCTCGCCATCCGCCATGCCGAGCCACCGCAAGGCGCCTTTGTCCAAGACCAGCTGGTAGCTCGTCTGCGCCGACTTTTCGCGCTCGAACCGCCGGCGCAACTCCATCACCAGATTGGTATCATGGAAAAGCACGCCCATTTCCGCATTCAACGACACCGAACGCGGATCGAAATTGAAGGAACCGACAAACCCCAACGTGTCGTCGACCGTGAAGGCCTTGGTGTGGAGGCTGGCTCCCTTTGAGCCGAAAACGGAGATGTTGGCCTGGCGGTCGAATGGCTGCAATTCGAAAAGCTGGATACCCTTTTTAAGCAGCTTGCGGCGGTATTTGGCATAGGCGCCGTGCACGGCGGCGACGTCCGTCGCGGCGAGCGAGTTGGTCAGGATTGCAACCTCGGCGCCACGGTCCACCAGCTTCGACAGGATGGCCAACCCGGTGCGGCTGGGGATGAAATAGGGCGAGACAATTTCGAGGCGCTGCCTGGTCGCCGCGATAGCGGGAAGCAGCTCCTTTGTCAGCCAGTTCCTGCGCCTCTTGCCGCGCACCTTTTCCGGCGGATCGGAAATGACGCGAACGCCTTTCGTCCAGCAGACGTCGCTGTGCGCTACAATGAACTCCGTGATCGTGCGCCAGGCACGCAGGCTGTTCAAAAGCTGGCCGTCCGCGGTCGCATCGAGATTGTCGAGGAAATCGGCGCGCGAGCCCGCCGTAGCCGGATTGAGCAGTTGGATCGGCTTTGCCGCCTCGCAATTCCAGAACGCCTCGAAGATCTGCATCGTCTGCCCTACGGCAGGACCGAGAAGCAACAGGTCGAGATCACGAAAATTCGTCTCCGCAGCGTCGAAATAGGCATCGCCGATGTTTCTTCCTCCGACGATGGCCAGGCTCTCGTCGGCGATCCAGGCCTTGTTGTGCATGCGGCGGGTCATCGCAAACAGCCGGGCGACCATCTCCAGCGAGCGAAAGATGCTGCCGTTCCTCATGCCGCTGGGGTTGAATAGCCTCAGCTCGATGTTCTTGTAGCTGTTGAGCGCCAGGTAAGCGGCGTCGCTGTTGCGCGGATTGATATCGTCCAGCAGCAGGCGGACGCGGACACCGCGCTCCGCCGCCTTGACGACCTCCTGCATAAGCAGCCGGCCGCTATGGTCGTCGTGCCAGAGATAGTACATCAGGTCGAGGCTGCTGGTAGCACTGCGCGCGGCAAGGATTCGCGCGGCAAACGCGTCATAATTGTCGGCGATCAGCAGCAGTCCGCTATTACCGGCCGCGATCTTGTCCTGGGCAAACCGCGAAATGGCTGTATCCATGAAATGCACCGGCGAACGTCAGCGAAGCAAACGATCTGAAAATCTGACTAACAACCCTTCAGGTTCATTCTGGTTGCAGTCGCGGCTGCCTTATCGCGTCCAGGTTCAGGCGGGCCTTGATGGGCAGATGGTCGGAGGCGCGCTGCGCCAGCGGCGTCTTGTGCACCTCGATGCTGGAAATGAGGTGCGGCGGCCTGGCCAGGATGCGGTCGAGCGCAAACAGCGGAAAGCGCGACGGAAAGCTCGGCAGAACCGCATCGATCGGACCGAAATGCGGCAGCAGGGCCAGCAGCGAAGACCTGTTGCGGACGCGCCACTCGTTGAGATCGCCGAGCAAGATTGTCGGCCGCAGAACCGGGTGCGTGGCTTCGACAAGCGCGTTGGCTTGCTGCGAGCGCGAGCGCCGCAGCAAGCCGAAATGCGCGGCTATGATCCTGAGCGAGACGCCCTTCAGCTCCAGGTCCGCGATAACCGCGCCGCGCGGCTCGAGGCCGGGCAGCCGGATCTGGTTCACGCTTTCGACCACGCCGCGTCGCGCCAGGATCAGATTTCCGTGCCAGCCATGGCTGCGGCGGTTTTCCGGGACATGGGTGGGGACGAGGTCGCTGTCCCGCTCGAGCGCTGCGAGATCCAGCAGTCCCTGCCTGCTTCCGGTTCTTTCGTCGGCCTCCTGCAAAGCAATGATATCGGCGTCGAGTTCCTTGACCACGGCTGCGACCCGCTCCGGATCGAACCTGCCGTCGGTGCCGACGCATTTATGCACATTGTAGGATGCGACCGTGGTGCACGAAATTTCATTGCCGGGTACCGTAAACCGCGGCACTTCCCTTCGCAGCGCAGCGCCAAGCGACCTTGGAAGGGTAGGCGATCGATCCAGCATGTGATCCATTTGCGGTTGAGTCGGTGAGTGGCGGCCATTGCGATTATGGCGCGTGCGGAGGTCTGAAACAACGACGACCTTGCAAAACCGTTCCACCACCGGCCTCGGCGCGCCCGCGGTCTGGAACTCAGACGGGCAACAACACGTTTCGGGAAGGCAGCGCAGTCAACGGAGAAGTCGAATGCAGTCCTTAGCCGCAGATTCCGCCCCCCGCCCAGGCCCGCTCAGGATTGTCCCGTTCGATGGAACTGTGACCGTTCGGTTCTCCGATGCCATTATTGCGTCGAGCGAGCGGGCAAAGCTGCTCTATGAAGACGGCCATGATCCGGTTTTCTACATCCCCTTCGAGGACATCTATTTCGACCTGTTGGAGAAGACGAACACAACGAGCCACGGCGCGCTGAAGGGCACGGCAAGCTATTGGCGTGTTCATGCGGTCGGTTCGTCGGCAGAAGACTTCATGTGGGCCTACGAGACGCCCGACACCCCGGCATTGGCGATCGCCCGCCATGGTGCGTTCGATCCCGACCGGGCGCGGATCGAGGCCGATCCCGCGGAAGACAAGCGGCACACGCCGCACGTCACCGAGTAGACCCACATCGGCGATAGCCGCCAGCTTTCCGTCAGCTCGGGAACTCTTCCTTGAGGATGCGCAGGCCGTCTTCGTATTTCGCCGTCGAGGCACCGATCTGCCGTGCCTGCCATAGATTGTCGGCGAGATCGGCGCGCTTGACCGGCAATGCCAGCGGGTTAGCCGCGGCCCTGCGAACGAAGGCGGCATCGTCCTCGTTCGGCCGCCGCGTCATGGCATCGACGGCAGATACGATGGACGGTCCAAACCCGGCCGCCTCAAGCCGGTCGCGGTTCCAGCCGTCGCCTTTTTCGATGACGTCGTGAAGATAGGCGATGGCTTTCTGGTCGAGCGTTTCGACGGCATCGACGACCCGGCGGCAATGTTCGATATAAGGCCTTCCAGTCTTGTCCGCCTGTGCGGCATGGGCCTGTTCGGCGATTTTTGCCGCGCGATACAGCACGCTCATCGGATCGACCCCGTAACGAACAGCGCATTCCTGGCGCACCAACGCGCCATAGTCAGCGCGAGTTCCGATGCACAACGGGACGCCCTGCTCCCTCACTTGCGTGCTGAATGCCGCCGCAGCAGGCGCGACACGTCAGGAGACGCGTTCAAAACTGTCGAGGCTGGTTCCAAAGGCGCGCCAGGCGGGGAGTTTCCTGGCTCGGGCCGGCGCCCCTTCCTTTTCCGCCGACAAAGCGGCATCGGCAACAGTGTGCCACAGCATCTCCAGCTTCCCGTTCCTGAGTATGCCGGTATAGCTCACCGCTGCGGCTCCGACCCGCCCTTCGGCCGCGCAGGTGAATCCGATGACGTCTCCATGGCAGGCACCGAACAGCGGCACCGTCATGCCGAAGAAGGCGCTGTCCTCCAGCGCCGTCCTGAAGGTTCCGCTGATCCGTCCGCCTTCTTCGCCGGTTATTTCGACCACCGACCCGTACTGGTTCCGCCAGGTGCCCAGCCAACTCATCGTTGCTCCTCCTGATTGCCTCCACAGGGATTGCGTTGCCACACGGCCGCCAAGCCGCGGCCGGTGTAGCGGCCTTCAATCAGCCGCGATGCCAGTCATCGACATCTGCACGAAGTGCAGCGGCGCCTCCAGCGTCCAGGTGATGCCGCTCCTGTCGAATTCCAGGCGTCCGGTGCCGCTGAGCGCCTGCGGCGTGACGCGTTTGAGCACAACCGTTCCGAAACCGCGTCGCGTGTTTTCATCCACCAATGGCCCGTCCAGTTCCCGCCAGACAAGGCGGAAGCCGTCGCTGCCATCGGCGGCTGGCATCACGGTCCATTCGACCTCGACCCGTCCGTCATGGCGCGACAGCGCTCCGTGCTTTACCGAATTGGTGGCCAGCTCGTGAAAGGCAATGCCGAGATATTGCACGGCGTTCGGCTGCAGCATGATCATCGGCCCGCTCATCGACAGACGGGCCTGTGTCGCGAAGGCCTTGGTCTGGGCATGGATCAATTCGCCGATAGTCGCGCCGCGCCATTCGGCATCGACCAGCAGATCGTGCGATTCCGAAAGCGCCATGATGCGTTCCCGGACCTGTGAAAGGAAAGCCTCTGGCGTCCCCGCCAGCTTGCTGGTCTCGCGGATCATCGAGACGATCACCGAGTACTGGTTTTTGACGCGGTGGTTGACTTCGCGCATGAGTGTGCGGATGCGCCGTTCGCTCTCCTTATGCGGGCTGATGTCGCGCGCGATCTTGGAGGCGCCGATGATACGCCCGATGCCGTCGCGTATCGGCGAGATGGTGAGCGAAACCGGTACCAGGGTGCCGTCCTTGCGCTGCCGGATAGTCTCGTATGAGGGAATCCGTTCGCCGGCGCGAATGCGGCTGATAATCATGGCTTCCTCATCCAGGTGGTCGGGCGGGATGAGGATCGTCACCGGGCGGCCGATCGCCTCGGCGGGCGTGTAGCCGAACAGGCGTTGTGCGGCGTCGTTCCAACTGGTGATAATGCCGTTCAGGTCTTTCGACACGATCGCGTCCATCGAGGATTCGACGATGGCAGCGAGCCTTATGCCGACGTCGTCAGCCAGCGCCTGCGTGCGGAGGTCGAGCAAGGTGTTGATGGCGCCGACGACCTCGCCGGTCGCATCGCGAAGCAGGGCCGGGTGCGCGCTGAACGGGATGAACTGGCCGTCCGGCCGCTCGACGATCGCCCGGCCCCCACGAACGTCCCGCTCTTCCAGCAAGGCAACGGCCATCGGACATTCGTCGTGCGCCATCGGTCCCCCGTCGAGGTGGCGAAGCTTCCATGAACCGCACCAGCGGTCCTGGCCGATAACCGGACGATATCCCCAAAGATCGGCAGCGGCTTCGTTGAAGAAGGTGATGTAGCCTTGTCTGTCGGTGGTGTAGACGGCCACAGGCAACGCCTGCATCAGATCGGCGGAGGAAACTTGCGGGATTCCGCCAGTCTTTAGTTCAACGACGTCCACCAGTCCCCCGCTCCGCTTGGCTTGCCGACGGATTGCTTCGTCATCTAAATGCGCGCGAGCGTTTTCGGTTCCGTTCGGGCTGCTTTCGGACATTCAGGCTGATTTGCGTTTCGCGGCCGTTCCCGGACCTTTGCTCGGAGCCTTGCCGCCTTCTTGCGCCAGGCTCTTGCGCAGAACATCGGCGAGATTGACGACGTTCGTCCTCGGCTCGGGTGCCGGCTTGGGCGGTTTCTTGCCCTTGCGCTTGGCTTCGATCATCGCAACCAGCGCCTGTTCATACGTATCTTCGAACTTCGACGGGTCGAATTTGGCCGGCTTCTTGTCGATCAGCAATTGCGCGATTTCCTGCATCTCCGGATCGACCTTGCGATCCTTCAGCCCTTCGAACACCGCGTCCGCCGCGACCACTTCATTGTGGTTGCGTAATTCAGTCATCACCATGCCCTTGCCCAGCGGCTGGATCAGCACCTCTCGGCCACGCTGGTACAGTACGACGCAGGAGCGGGCTGCTACCTTTTTCCTGGCCATGGCGTCCCGGATCACCGCGAAAGCCTCCGTGGAGGGCGCGTCGGCCGGAACGAGATAGTAGGGTTTTTCGAGGTAGCGTGCGTCGATTTCGGCGGTGGGCACGAACTCGCCGATCTCGAGCGTATGCTGCGATACCATCTTCAGTTTCTTGATTTCGTCCGGCTCAATGCGGATGAACTCGCCCTTTTCGACCTCGTAGCCCTTTACCTGCTCGGCCGCCTCGACCGTGTCGCCGGTCTCCTCGTCTATATAGGCGCTCTTGACCGGAAGACCGTCCTTGCGGTTCAGGATCCTGAAATGCACTTTCTCGGCCTCGCTGACGGCGCCGATGATCTTGACGCCACAGGAAACAGATCCGACTTTCATAAAGCCCTTCCAGGCAGCTCGTGGCGTCGCCATGTCGATCACTCATTTGCCGAACGGACGGAACGGCTGCGAGCGGAAATCGTTCCGCCGTGGCAGGCTATTCCATAGGCCCGCCCGGACGAGAACGTTCGTTTCATTTTCGTCAGGGGAATAGCGCAATGGCCAAACGCAGCGCAGGGTTGCTGATCTTTCGCCGAAGCGAAGGACATTTCCAGGTCTTGCTGGTGCATCCGGGCGGCCCATTCTGGGCGAAGAAGGACGACGGCGCATGGTCGATCCCGAAGGGCTTGATCGACGAGAACGAGGACGAGCTAGCGGCGGCAAAACGCGAGGCCGAAGAGGAACTCGGCGTCGCCATCGATGGAGGTTTCGAACACCTTGGCAGCTACCGGCAGCCGGGCGGCAAGCTCGTCATCGCATGGTGCGTCGAGGCGGATTTCGACAGCGACGCCATCAGCAGCAACACCTTCGTCATGGAATGGCCGCCAAGGTCCGGCTCGATGAAGGAATTCGCCGAAGTCGACAGAGCGGGCTGGTTCTCCCTGCCTGAAGCCAACCATAAGATCCTGAAAGGCCAGCGCGCCATGTTGGCGGACTTTGCCAGTCGGCATGGCGACGGATGAATTTGTTTCAGCCCAGTTCTTAAGGGCAGTGCTTGGGCTTCCTCACCGCTCTGCTTTAAGCGCGTTGCGGCCGCAGCGTGCGCAACGTGATCGAATAGCGGTGCTCGGCAACCGGCGGGATGCTGTGCTCCCATTCACTGCGCGCGGCGCCCGTCATCAGATAGGCCGATCTTGGCTCGACGGTGACCGTCTTGCGGTTCCATCGCGTGCCGTTTTTCCGGCGCAGGCGAAAGCTGCACGCGGCCAGCAGGGAAACGCCGGCGACCGCCTCGAAGTGAGGCTTGTCGCGGTGCCAGCCGATACCGGCGCCCGGTCGGTACTCGTTGATCAGCACCTGCACGAAGGTCTCGGCGGGCAGGCGGGCAAAGGCTGCAACCTTTTCCCTGAGCGGCAGCAGAAAGCCGGGTATCGGCGGTGCCTCGACGACTGCGCGCCGGTCGTAGTCGTAGCGCAGCCCGAAGCCGACTATCCGCCGGTTTGCCAGATGGCCATGAAAGTCGAAAGCCTGAAATGGCTGGCTTGCGAGCTGGCTCGCCAACGCTGCTTCTTCGTCCGGCGTGATCAGTTCGGGCCGGTAGCGGAATCCTTCCGGCCGGTCGTCGGTGGCGGCAAAGAGATCGCCCTGGCGGGCTGCAGCCGATGTCTTGGGCGATGGCATCAACCGTATTTGGTGAAGCCGCCCCGTAGCGGCAAGGCTGCTTCGGCAGCAAGGAACCTCGCTCTCCGTGCAGGGTTATTCACACGACGGCATGGAATGGAGCACTGCCGAGCATTGGACCTGTCGAGGATGCCTTCAACTGCAATCAGGAACATCGATTACCAGCCGGCGACGAGGGTACTCTCCGTATGGTTCGTCCCGAGCGGAAACCGCTATGATTACGAGGACGTGCCGCCGCAGGTCCACGCGGCATTCCGCAAAGCCTCGTCAAAGGGCCGGTTCTTCAACGAGCATATTCGTGACCGGTACAGATACCATCTGGTCGAGCAGAGCCATTCGAAGTGAGCCTTCAGGCGCTTCTCAACCACGGTCTCGGTTCTCCGCCATGCCTGCCGCGCGGTGGCAATGAGCGGACTTCGCAGTTGGCGAGCGACCTGATATTGACCATGGTCCTACCCGAAACATCGAAAGCCTGGAATGTCCGCCGAAGCCGAAAAAACCGAGCAGCTCCAGCAATTGCTCGACAACCTCGACCTGGCGGGCGCCCTGGACAGTGACAGTTATAAAAGGTTCCTCGACCAGCTGCCGATTGCGATCGCAATTTCCGATTTGGGCGGCGATGAACGTGTTGTTTACGTCAATTCCGAGTTCCAGAAACTGTCAGGCGTTTCCGTCGCAGAGCTGGAGCGCCGCAACTGGGCTGCGCTGAGCGGACAAGGCTTGGGCGAATACAAGGACCGGCCGCTGGCCCGGGCCATCGTCGAGCGTCTCGCCGGCCGCGTCGATGCACTCGCAATTCTTTATCAGGCGCTGTCGGCCGACGAACAGAAGGCCGAAGTGGACCTCGGCGTCTATCTCAGCCAGATCGCTTCCGCAGTGATGACGTCGCACGCCGTGCAAGGCATCCGGCTGGATATGAAGGTCGACACCTATCCCGTGTCGATCAACGTGGCGATGCCAACCGGCCTGGTGGTCAACGAGCTTTTGACGAACGCGCTGAAACACGCCTTTCTGGGTCGCGAAGGCGGGACAATCACGCTGCGCAGTGTTGTCGACGGCGACGGCTTTCGCATCGTTGTCGCCGATGACGGCATCGGCCTGCCCGAAGGCGAGACCTGGCCGAAACCCGGCAAGCTCGGAGCGTTGATCGCGCAATCGCTGACCGAGAACGCCAAAGCCCGGTTCGAGGTGGACTCGACCCCCGGCAAAGGAACGCGAGTGACCATCGTCTTCAACAGATCGGCCGCGCTCGCTTCGTAGCCGCACGAGCAGGGCTGCCGCAAGCGGGGTCATTCGAGGCCATCCGCATCAGCCGGGCCCCTCCATTACCTTGCGCGTGTGGCGGGCGATGACACCTTCTTCGTCGGTCGCCACGACGCGGACTTCGACCTTGCTCTCCGCCTGGCTCATCAGCGCGGCATGGGAGCTGTTGGCCGCCTCGTCGATCGCCACGCCGAGCCAGCCAAGCCTGTCGCAAATCGCTTTGCGGGCCGGAGCCGAGTGCTCGCCGATGCCGCCGGTGAACACCAGGCATTCGAACCCGCCCAGCGTGTTGGCGAGGGCGGCAATCTCCCTGGCGGCGCGGAAGGCGAAAAGCTCCACCGCTTCGCGCGCCCGGCGGTCGTCGCTGGCTTCCAGCGTGCGCATGTCGCCGGAAATGCCGGACACGCCGAGCAGGCCGGATTCCTCGTAGAGCATGTCTTGCAGCGCCTCTCCCGAAATCCCTCTTTCCAATAGCAGGTACAAAAGCACGCCCGGATCGATGGCGCCGCAGCGTGTGCCCATGACCAGGCCGTCAAGCGCCGAAAAGCCCATCGTCGTATCGACGCTTCGCCCGTCGCGCATGGCGCACAGGCTCGCCCCGTTGCCGAGATGGGCGACGATGGTTCTTTTCGCCGCCAGATCGGGCGATATCTGCTTGAGCCGGCCGGCGACATATTCGTAGGAAAGCCCGTGAAAGCCGTAGCGGTGGATGCCGTCTGCCTCATAGTGGCGCGGCAGCGCGAAACGGCTGACCAGAGGCTCGATGGTCCGATGGAAGGCCGTGTCGAAGCATCCGACCTGCGGCAGGTCGGGCCGCAACGCGGCAAGCGCCCGGATCGGCGCGAGGCTGCGCGGCTGGTGCAGTGGCGCAAGCGGCGTCAGCCTGTCGAGAGCCTCGATAATTGTCGGCATCAGGCGGACAGGTTCGACGAACTCGCGTCCGCCATGGACGATGCGATGTCCGGCGGCGATCAGTTTCCTTCCGCCAAGTTCGTTCTCGATCCATTGCAGCATCTGGCCGATGCCCATGTCGCGTGATGCGTCTGCGGCAAGTGGCCGATCGCACTGCAGCTCCCCATCGGCGGCTTTCGCGGTCAGCCTTGGCGCATCGCCCAGATCCAGTGAACCGCGCGAGGCAAGATCCAGCTCGGCGGACGCTGCAAGATCGTAAAGTCGGAACTTGATGCTCGACGAGCCGGCATTCAACGCAAGGATCGATCGTCGCATCAATCGCC
Organism: Mesorhizobium sp. M0983; assembly: GCF_040318975.1. Classification (NCBI taxonomy): domain Bacteria; kingdom Pseudomonadati; phylum Pseudomonadota; class Alphaproteobacteria; order Hyphomicrobiales; family Phyllobacteriaceae; genus Mesorhizobium; species Mesorhizobium sp. M0983. The sequence goes on from NZ_JAMYNH010000010.1 coordinate 57,765, forward strand.
GGCCCTCGTCGCGCTGTCCTGTGGCCAGGACCATTTCTGGATCTCGGGCATGTCCTCGCCATGTTCGCGGACATAGGCCGTGTGCTCAGCCAATTTCCCATGCAGCGCCGCGGCAAGATCCTTCGCCCGCTCGGCCAGCCCCGGCACGCGCGCGATCGCGGCGAGCGCCAGATGATAGCGGTCGAGCTGGTTGAGCACCACCATATCGAACGGCGTCGTCGTCGTGCCTTCCTCGCGAAAGCCATGCACATGCATGTTGTCGTGGTTGGCGCGCCGGTAGGTCAGGCGGTGAATGAGATAGGGGTAGCCGTGATAGGCGAAGATGACCGGCTTGGCCTTGGTGAACAGCGCGTCGAATCTGTCGTCGGCAAAGCCATGCGGATGCTCGGAATTCGACTGCAAAATCATCAGGTCGACGACATTGACGACGCGGATCTGCAGGTCCGGAATGCCTGAGCGCAGGATGTCGGCTGCGGCAAGCGTCTCCAGCGTCGGCACGTCGCCGGCGCAAGCGAGAACCACATCCGGATCTTCGCCCTTGGCAACCGTCCCGGCCCATTCCCAGATGCCGGCACCGGCCTTGCAGTGCGCTTCCGCGTCTTCGGCGGACAGCCATTGCGGCGCCGGCTGCTTGCCGGCGACGATGACGTTGATGCGGTTGTAGGTTTTCAGGCAATGGTCGGTGATCCACAGCAGCGTGTTGGCGTCGGGCGGGAAATAGAGCCTGACCGTGTCGGCCTTCTTGTTGGCGACGAAATCGGCAAAGCCCGGGTCCTGATGGCTGAAACCATTGTGATCCTGCCGCCAGACATGCGAGGTCAGCAGGTAGTTGAGCGAGGCGACCGGCTTGCGCCAGGCAAGTTCGCCGGAGGTCTTCAGCCATTTGGCGTGCTGGTTGACCATGGAATCGACAATGTGGACGAACGCCTCGTAGCACGAGAACAGGCCATGGCGGCCGGTCAGCAGATAGCCCTCCAGCCAGCCTTGGCAAAGATGTTCACTGAGCACTTCCATGACGCGGCCGTCACGGGAAAGATGGACGTCGTAGGGCTCGATCCGCTCCATCCAGACGCGGTCCGTAACCTCGAACACGTCGTCGAGGCGGTTGGAGGATGTCTCGTCCGGTCCCATCAGCCGGAAATTCCTGGCCTCGGCGTTCAAGCGGACCACGTCGCGAAGATAGCTTCCGACCGTGCGCGTCGCCTCTCCCACAGTGCCGCCCGGACGCGGTACGTCGAGCGCCAGGCCTTTCCAGTCGGGAAGCACGAGGTCCTGTTTCAGCAGGCCGCCATTGGCGTAGGGGATTGCGCCCATGCGTCGTGACCCCGTAGGTGCCAGCGCCGCGAGCTCCGCCAGGAGATGGCCGCCTTTATCGAACAGTTTTTCCGGCTCGTAACTGCGCATCCAGTCTTCGAGGATCTGGCGGTGCGCCGCATCGCCGCGTGCGTTCGATACCGGTACCTGGTGCGAACGCCAGAAATCCTCGACCTTCTTACCGTCGACCTCTTTCGGCCCAGTCCAGCCCTTTGGGCTGCGCAGCACGATCATCGGCCACAGCGGCCGCTCTCCCTTCCAGCCCGCGGCTCGTGCAGGCTCCTGGATGGAGTGGATCCGGTCGAGCACGGTATCGAGCGTGCGGGCCATCTCCCGATGCATCGCAGCAGGTTCATGACCTTCGACGAAGAAGGTTTCGTAGCCATAGCCGAGGAACAGGCTGCGCAACGCCTCGTCTTCCATGCGGCCGAGGATCGTCGGGCTGGCGATCTTGTAGCCATTGAGATGCAGGATCGGCAGGACGGCGCCGTCGGATGCCGGGTTCAGGAACTTGTTGGAATGCCAGGCCGCGGCGAGCGGACCGGTCTCGGCTTCGCCGTCGCCGACGACGCAGGCGACCACAAGGTTCGGATTGTCGAAGGCGGCGCCGAAGGCATGGACCAGTGCATAACCGAGCTCTCCGCCTTCGTGGATCGAGCCGGGCGTCTCCGGAGCCGCGTGGCTCGGCACTCCGCCGGGAAACGAGAACTGCCGGAACAGCTTTCGCAAGCCGTCTTCGTCCTTGCCGACCTCGGGATAGATCTCGCTGTAGGTCCCCTCGAGCCAGGTGTTCGCGACCATTGCCGGGCCGCCGTGACCCGGACCGCAGATGAACAGAACATCGAGACCACGTTCACGGATGATCCGGTTCAGATGCACATAGATGAAATTGAGGCCGGGTGTCGTGCCCCAATGGCCGAGCAGCCGCGGCTTGATGTGCTCGGGCAGCAAAGGCTCGCGCAAGAGCGGATTGTCGAGCAGATAGATCTGGCCAACCGAAATGTAGTTCGCGGCGCGCCAGTAGCGGTCCATCACATCGATCTGGTCAAGGCCGGTTGTTTGCGCAGTGGTGCGGGCCTCGTCGTTCATGGAAATGCCTCCGGAATACCCTCGTCCGTCGTTATCTGGGGTGGCGTCGCGCCGGAGAAAGGATTTGCCTCGAAATAAGTTTGGGCGGCCGCCAGCGCCGCTTGCCGATCCTGCAACCTGGCGAGCCCGACAAAAGCGGGTCGGTCTTTGGGGAACTTCGGGGCTTGCCAACGGTTAGGAAGGTGCACCGCATTGTATGAATCCAGGCGGACTGCCGAGGCCTTGGGACATGGACCGGCCAAAAGTGCCGTTTGAGCAGCTTGGGCGATTGTGGCGGAGGCCCATAGGAGGAGCAGAAAAATGCTCGATCTCTCCCATGCCCGCAACCAAATGGTCGACATTCACTTAAGCCGCCGTGGCATTCGCGACCGCAATGTCCTTCAGGCGATGCGCGAGGTGCCGCGCGAGGCTTTCGTCGAGCCTGGTTTTGAAGAATTTGCCTATGAGGACGGGCCGCTGCCGATCGCCGAAGGTCAGACGATATCGCAGCCCTACATCGTTGCGTTGATGATCGAAATGGCGGAGATCGGAGCCGGTGACCACGTCCTCGAGGTTGGCACCGGCTCGGGCTATGCGGCTGCCGTAATGAGCCGGATCGTCGAACGCGTCTACACGATCGAGCGCCACGCCGCGTTGGCTGAAACGGCAAGGCAGCGGTTTAAAAAGCTTGGCTACGACAATATCGAAGTCCGCACCGGCGACGGCACCAAGGGCTGGCCCGAGGCGGCACCCTTCGATGCGATCCTGGTTGCGGCCGCCGGGCCCGGCGCACCGCTCGCCCTGCAAGAACAGCTCGACGTCGCCGGCCGGCTTATCATCCCGGTCGGCGACGAATTCGACTCGCAGCGCCTGCTCAAAGTCACCCGGACTGGCGCAGCAACTTACACCGAGGAGGATTTCGGCGGCGTGCGGTTTGTTCCACTGATCGGCGAGCAAGGCTGGGGCGAGCCAGGCAGCGACAGCCAAATAGCGGCCGATCTTCCGCACCGGCATCAGCGCAGAAGCAGCCTGCCGCAGATGATAGCGACCGCCGCCGAACCGCTTCCGGATTTCGACGATCCCGCCTTCGGTGCGCTGTTCGACCGGTTTGCCGACCGCCGCGTCGTCTTGCTCGGCGAAGCCAGCCACGGCACGTCGGAGTTCTACCGCGCGCGCGCCGCGATCACTCGCAGGCTGATCGAGAAGCATGGCTTCACCATCGTCGCGGTCGAGGCCGACTGGCCCGATGCCGCGGCGATCGACCGCTACGTCCGTCACCGGCCACCGCGGCCGGGCGCCGATCCGCCGTTCCAGCGCTTTCCCACCTGGATGTGGCGCAACACCGACGTCGCGGCGTTCGTCGACTGGATGCGAGAGCATAATGAGCGGATCAGGATATCCTCCCGGCGGGCCGGGTTCTATGGCCTCGACATCTACAATATGGGCGGGTCGATCGCGGCGGTCTTGCAATATCTCGACCGGATCGATCCGCAGGCGGCAAGGATCGCACGCGAGCGCTATGGCTGCCTGACGCCGTGGCAGAACGACCCGGCCACCTATGGCCGTGTCGCACTCACCTCCGGCTACCAGAAATGCGAGAAGGCCGTGCTCGAGCAATGCCGGGAACTGCTTTCCAGAGAGCTCGACTATGCGCAGCAGGACGGCATCGATTTCCTCGACGCCACCCAAAACGCCCGCCTGGTCGCCTCCGCCGAACGCTATTACCGCACCATGTATTACGGCGGCGCGCAGTCCTGGAACCTGCGCGACACCCACATGTTCGAAACACTGGAGCACCTGCTGCAGGCCCGCGGCCCGGCCGCCAAGGCGGTGGTGTGGGCACATAATTCCCATATCGGCGATGCCCGCTATACCGAGATGGGGATCGTCAGGGACGAAGTGAACATCGGCCAGCTCTGCCGCCAGCGTTTTGGCGACGAGGTTGCCTTGATTGGGCTCAGCACGCATTCCGGGACGGTGGCCGCCGCCACCGACTGGGACGGCGACATGGAAGTGAAACCGGTTCGTCCTTCCCACAACGACAGCTATGAGCGGCTTTGCCATGACAGCGGCGTCTCGCCTTTCCTGCTCGATTTCGAGCGCGACGACACGCTGCGCCAACGGCTTCTGGAGCGCCGGCTGGAACGCTTTATCGGCGTTATCTACCGGCCGGAGACCGAGTTGCACAGCCACTATGCGGATGCCTCGCTCGCCCGCCAGTTCGATGCTTTCGTCTGGTTCGATGAAACCAGTGCCGTGACGCCGCTTGGGCCGGAATATGCGGGGACAGGCCTTCCCGAGACCTATCCTTTCGGGCTGTAGCGAATTTGGACCCTGGGGGAAGCGGAAAATCGAAAGAAGGACGTCACCAATGGCCGGAAAGAAGACTCATGAGCAGCAATTGCGCATCATCGAAGAGCGCGAGAACACGAAAAACGCTGGCAAGGATTTCGACGCGGAAGCGGATTTGAAAAAGACCAGGCAAGAGCGCGAGGCGTTCCGGCGCGGTGCCGAGCTCAGATCGGACCCCAAGGACATTGCCGATCCCGACGACCGCAACATCATCCGCGGCGAGCACCAGGAAAGCGCCCACAACAAGCATCGCGCCGACCGCTGAAACGGCGGGATCGCTTAACGTTAAGACAGTATGGCGCCGGTTCCCGTTCCCCGATCTGACGGATGCAGCGTTCGTGGCCGCAAATTGGCGGACGAGGGCGCCGTCTTGATCCCCTCGGCGCTATTCAGCAAAAAATGTCGCGGCGACAGCAATTGAGACGAGGCTCAGCATCGCCAGGCCTGCCCTGGCGACATGCGAAGTCTCCCAGACGTTGCGCAAATCTCTCCAGTCGCCGGTCTGCTTTCGAGAAAACATTGAAAAAAACGTCGCGGCTGATTGCGGCATGGCAACGTCTTGCACCCAGAAATTATTGACGGGATGCGTGACCAACCAATAGGTCGCATGTTCCGCCAGCAGGAAGACAAGCGCCGCCAAGGTCCACCAGAATCGAGCGCTTGGATAAGGCGTCAGGTAGAGCAGGATGGCGAGTGCAATGATGCCGCCGATCTCGGCAAACCCGCCGATCGTGAAGCCGGGATAGTAGATCGCCTGCACTGATTTGTAGGTAGCCTCCTTGAGGCGCAACTTGCCCGGCAACTCCAAAGCGTGCGCAAGCGACAGCGCCATCGTGACAGCGACCAGAAGAAGGCGGCGATCATCAATACGCGCATGTTCCTGCTCCCTGACCACAGCGTGGTTGGTGATCCGGTAAAGGCGACGCCACCCGACTTCCCTGCAGGCCGGTTCGGTCATTCCCCGATCTGGCTGGTCGACCGTTCGTGGAGTGTGGCGCCGGTCTGCGCGTCGACCGCGACCATGCTGACCTCGTAGCCCCAGAGCTTGCGGATATGGCGCAGCGTGGCGTCACGGCTGCCGCCTTCCAGCACGATGCCGTCCTTGACCTTGTGCTGCAGGCGCAGATGCCGGTCGCCGAGCAGGTCCACGTCCACCACCTGGATGTCCGGCCGGCTGGCGCCGATGTCGTAGCTGTGGGCGAGTGCGGCGCGGACGCTCTCGTAGCCGCGCTCATTGTGTATCGAGGCGACTTCGTAATGCGGGTCGTTGGCGGCATCGGCAAGGACAAAGAACCGCCATTTCCGTATCAGGGTAGGGCTCAGATACTGGCGGATGAAGGACTCGTCGCGATGGTTGGCCCAGGCGTCCAGCAAGGTCTGGCGCCAGTCGCCATTGCCGGCGATATCGGGAAACCAGTCGCGGTCCTCAGCCGTCGGCGCGGTCGAGATGCGCTGGATGTCCTGCATCATGTCGAGACCCAGCGCGTAAGGATTGATACCGGAAAAGCGCGTATCGTCGAACCCTGGCTGGAAGATCACGTTCGAATGGTTGCGCAGGATTTCCAGCATGGCACCTTCGCCGATCAGGCCGCGGTCGAACAAAAGGTTCATCAGCGTGTAATGCACGAAGGTGGCGCAGCCCTCGTTCATCACCTGCGTTTGCCGCTGGGGATAGAAATACTGCGCGATCACGCGGACGATCCGGATGACCTCACGCTGCCACGGTTCCAGGATCAGGCTGTTCTTCTCCAGGAAATAAAGCAGGTTCTCCTCGGGCAGCTTGAGCGATTTCTTGCGCTCCGTCATGGTATCCGTTTCGCGGACCTTGGTGCCGTCCTTGGAAGGCGGCAGCGTGCGCCACAGATCGTTGTAGGAACGTTCCTCGTATTCCAGGCGCTCGCGAATCCCCTCGCGCTGCTTTTCCGACGACAGCTTCGGCGGCCGGTGATATCTGAACACGCCCTGTTCCATCAGCGCATGTGCGGCATCGAGGATCTCTTCCACCGCATCGACGCCGTGCCGCTCTTCGCAGCGGGCAATATAGCCCTTGGCAAAGTCGAGATAGCTGAGGATGGCGCCGGCGTCCGTCCACTGCCGGAAAAGATAATTGTTCTTGAAGAAATGGTTATGGCCGAGCGCCGCGTGCGCCGTCACCAGCGCCTGCAGGGCCATGGTGTTTTCCTCCATCAGATAGACGATGCAGGGATTGGAATTGATGACGAGTTCGTAGGCCAGCCCTCGCCCACCTTTGCGGTAGAGCAATTCCTGGTAGAGGTAGTGCTTGCCGAACGACCAATGCCGGTACATCAGCGGCATGCCGACAGAGGAATAGGCGTCGAGCATCTGTTCGGACGAGATGATCTCCATCTGCACCGGATAAACGTCGAGGTGGAGCTCTTCGGTGGCGACCGCCTCGATGGTCTCGTAGGCGCGCGACAGCGTCCTGAAATCCCAGTCGGAACCGGAAAACAGCAACCCGGATTTGCTCGCCATCAGCCCCCTCTTTCACCGCTCTTTTGATAACCCGGCTGTCTGGCGAAGAGTTGGCGGAAAACCGGGTAGATGTCGGCCGCCGTGGCGATGCGGCTCATCTGGAAGTTCGACCATCTCAGCTTGACCGCACTGTAGGCACGCCACAGCGACGTGCCGTTGTCGGTAGCGCCGAAGATGTGGCTCTCACGCTCGTCGAGGATCTCGACATAGGCAAAATACTGGCAAAGCCGCATGATCTGTTCGTCGAGAAGGGCGATGCAGCGCTCGGAATCGGTGACGAAATTGTCGCCGTCCGAGGCCTGGGCGACATAGATATTCCATTCGCGGCTGGGATAGCGTTGCTCGACGATGCGGTGCATCTCCTCGAGCGCCGTGGAAACCACCGTGCCGCCGCTCTGGGTGTTGTAGAAGAAGGTTTCCTCGTCCACCTCCTGCGCCTCGTGCGTGTGGCGGATGAAGACGACCTCGGTCCGGTCATAGCGCCGCTTCAGGAACAGGTGCAGCAGCACGAAGAAGCGCTTGGCCAGATCCTTCTCGCGTTCGCCCATCGAACCGGACACGTCCATCAGGCAGAACATCACCGCATTGGCGTTCGGCACCGGCTGGGCGTCGAAGCGGTTGAAGCGGATATCGACCGGATCGACAAAGGCGATCCGCTTGCGGCGGCGCTCCAGCCGCTCAAGCTCTTCCTGCAGCGCCACGATGCGCTGCCGCATCTCGGCGTTTTGCGGCTTGGCCTCCAGCGTCGCGATCTCCTGCGCGACAGCGTCGACCGCCTCCTGCTTGGGACGCCTGAGCGCTATGCGGCGGCCATGGCTGTTGCGCATCGTGCGTCCGACATTGATGTTGGTCGGCGAGCCGGTCGCGGCGAAGCCGGCCCGGCGCGGCTTGAAGGCGAGGATCTCCTTGAGGTTGAGCTTGACCATATCAGGCAGTTCGAGGTCTTCGAAGAAGAGGTCGAGCACCTCTTCGCGCGACAGCACGAAACGGAAATCGTCCTCCGATTCGGTTCTCCCCGGGGCGGATCCCATGCCGCCGCCCTGGCCCGGCTTGGGCAGCCGGTCGCCTGGGGCAAAATGCTTGTTGCCGGGCAGGACGTGCTGGCGGCTGCCGCTGTTCCGGGCATCGTTGAAGCTCGGCTCGCCGGTGCCTCGCGCCGGCATCGAAACGGCATGCTCGGCGTCCACGTCGGCGATCTTGCCGGTGCGGATCTGATCGCGGATGGTGCGCTTCAACTCTTCGCGCGCCCGCCGCAGGAAACGCTGCCGGTTGCCGAGGCTTTTGTCCTTCGGGTTCAGTCGGCGATCGATGAAGATCGGCATATGTTACCCCGGGCTGGCTTCAACCCGCCTTGTTCACCCGCATGTACCAGTCCACCAGCCGGCGGACCTGGCGCTCGGTGTAACCGCGCTGGATCATCCGCTGCACGAATTCGGTATGCCGCTTCTCCGTCACGCTGTCCTGCTTGGAGCCGAAGCTGATCACCGGCAGCAGATCTTCGACCTGCCCGAACATCCGCTTCTCGATGACTTCGCGCAGCTTTTCATAGCTTGTCCATGACGGGTTACGGCCGTGGTTTCTGGCCCGCGCGCGCAGCGTGAACTTCACCACTTCGTTGCGGAAGTCCTTGGGATTGGCGATGCCGGCCGGCTTTTCGACCTGCGACAGTTCGTTGTCCAAAACCTCGCGATTGAGGATCTGGCCGGTATCGGTATCCTTGAAGTCCTGATCCTCGATCCAGGCATCGGCATAGGCGATGTAGCGGTCGAACAGGTTCTGGCCGTATTCGCTGTAGGATTCCAGATAGGCCTTCTGGATCTCGTGGCCGATGAACTCGGCATAACGGGTGGCGAGCTCCGACTTTATGAAATCGAGATAGTCCGCCTCGGTTTCCTTCGGGAACTGCTCGCGCTTGATCGCCTCTTCCAGGATGTACATCAGATGCACCGGATCGGCGGCGACCTCTTCGGTGTCGTAGTTGAAGGTCTGCGACAGGATTTTGAAGGCGAAGCGGGTGCTGACGCCGGTCATGCCTTCATCGACACCGGCCGCGTTTCGGTACTCCTGGACCGACTTCGCCTTGGGATCGGTTTCCTTGAGGTTCTCGCCGTCATAGACGCGCATCTTGGTGTAGAGCGGCGAATTGTCGTGTTCGGCCAGGCGGGTCGAAACGGTGAACCGGCTGAGGATATCGAGCACTTCCGGAGCGCAGGGGCTGGAGGCCAATTCGCTTTCGCGCAACAGCTTCTCGTAGATCTGCCGCTCTTCCGTGACCCGCAGGCAATACGGCACCTTGACCACCAGGATGCGGTCGAGGAACGCCTCGTTGTTCTTGTTGTTCTTGAACTGCAGCCATTCCGATTCGTTGGAATGGGCAACGATGATGCCCTGATAGGGGAAAGCGCCGAAATTCTCGGTGCCGTTGTAGCTGCCTTCCTGGGTCGCGGTCAGCAGCGGATGCAGCACCTTGATCGGCGCCTTGAACATCTCGACGAATTCGAGCAGTCCTTGCGTCGTCCGGTTCAGGCCGCCGCTATAGGAATAGGCATCCGGATCGGACTGGCTGAAGTTTTCCAGCTGCCTGATGTCGACCTTGCCGACCAGGGCCGAAACGTCCTGGTTGTTCTCGTCGCCCGGCTCGGTCTTGGCGATGCCGATCTGGCGAAGCCTGGACGGCATCAGCTTGACGACGCTGAATTTGGAGATGTCGCCGGACAATTCGTCGAGGCGCTTGGCCGCCCAGGGCGAGATCAGGCCGTTCAGCCGCCGCCGGGCGATGCCGTATTTGTCCTCCAAAAGGTCGCCCATGCGGTCGGGGTCGAACAGCCCGAGCGGCGATTCGAAGACCGGGCTGACCTGGCCGCCGACCTTCAGCGTATAGATCGGACGCTGCTCCATCAGCCTTTTCAACTGCTCCGCAAGCGAGGACTTGCCGCCGCCGACCGGGCCGAGGAGATACAGGATCTGCTTGCGTTCCTCGAGCCCTTGCGAGGCATAGCGGAAATAACCGGCGATACGCTCGATCGTATCCTCCATGCCGTAAAAGTCGGCGAAGGTCGGATAGATCTTGATCGTCCGGTTCGAAAAAATACGGCCGAGCCGCTCGTCCTTGCTGGTATCGACAAAGGTCGGCTCGCCGATCGCCTCGACCATCCGCTCGGGCGCCGAGGCGTACATCGACTTGTCCTCGCGGCAGGCAAGCAGATATTGCTGGAGGCTTATCTCCTCCTGCGCCGCATTCTTGTAAACCTCGGAAAACAGATCGAAGACGTCGGATTGATTCTCACGCATGGTATTCCTAGCCCCGGAGCCGGTGTGGCTGCACGTTTGTCTCTTGAACAACCAAATGTCGGAAAGCCCTTGTGGTTCCCTTCACTTTGCAGAGAGTGCCTGTGACCGAATGATAAGACTCTAGATAAGAGCATCCTGCATGCCGACAAGGCGTGGAACGTCCTGCTCGAGGCACAAAATCCTGAATCACGCCACGCGGTGCGGGCGACCTCCGACAAGACGGAGGAACGGTTCTGGTCCTTCCCGGTTGTGAGGGAAAGGAGACGGTTCGATGTTTGAGACTAGTTTGTGGTTGCTCGTTGTTGCAGGCGGTCCACTGCTGCTGGCAATCCTGATCGCCTACGCCCTGCTCACCCAGCGCCGTCGCGGCCCGGCGGAGCGCAGGGAAAGCGAGCGCGCGACCGAGCGCCTGTACCAGGAAAAGAAGGACTGACCGACGGGATCGCAGCTCAGCTGCGGGCAACCGCCAGCCCGGCCACTTTTTCGGCGCGCAGCAGCATGCCGAACAGGTCACGCGGCTCATCGGGATCGGCCAGAAGGTCTAGTTCCTCGTAAAGGCCGGTCCGCTGAAGCTGATCGCGGACGTAGCGTAGCGCGGAAAAATCCTCGATCGCAAAGCCGACGGAATCAAACAGCGTGATCTGTCCGGCGTCCGTCCGGCCTGCTGCCTTTCCTGTCATCACCTGCCACAATTCGGTGATCGGATGGTCCGCATCGAGCTGCTGGCTCTCGCCTTCGATGCGCGTCTGCGGCGGATATTCGACGAAAATATCCGAGCGCAGCAGAATGTCGCGATGCAGCTCGGTCTTGCCCGGGCAGTCGCCGCCGACCGCGTTGATGTGCACGCCGGACCCGACCATGTTGTCGGTCAGGATTGTTGCCGATCGCTTGTCGGCGGTTACCGTGGTGATGATCTGTGCACCTTCAACGGCCTCCTGCGCCGACGCGCAGAGCTTGATGTCGAAACCCATGCCGGCAAGGTTCTTCATGCATTTGGTCGAGGCCGCCGGGTCGATATCGTAGAGGCGCAGCCTGTCGACGCCAAGCAGCGCCTTGAACGCAATAGCCTGAAATTCCGATTGCGCGCCGTTGCCGATGATCGCCATGCATCTGGCGGCCCCGGGAGCGAGGTATTTCGCCGCGACCGCCGAGCTGGCCGCCGTTCGCAGGGCAGTCAGGATGGTCATTTCCGAAAGCAGCATCGGATAGCCGTTGCCGACATCGGCAAGCACGCCGAAAGCGGTCACGGTCTGGCGGCCGTCACGCGTGTTCTTCGGATGCCCGTTGACGTATTTGAAGCCGTAAAGCTGCCCGTCGCTGGTCGGCATCAGCTCGATGACGCCGTCAATGCTGTGCGAGGCGACGCGCGGCGTCTTGTCGAACAGCTCCCAACGCCTGAAATCCTCTTCGATATAGGCGGCAAGCTCGACCAGGAAGCGCTCGATGCCGATGGCAAGCACCAGCTTCATCATGCGGTCGACGCTGACGAACGGAACGATGTTCAAATTGACGGTCATGGCTCAGAACCCCCTCGTCGGGCGATCCATGATCCGCCGGCCCATCAGGCTTGCGGTCAGGTCGACCAAAAGCGTGGCGGTGCGGCCGCGCTCGTCGAGAAAGGGGTTGAGTTCGACCAGGTCGAGACTGGTGACGAGCCCGCTGTCATGCAGCATTTCCATCGCCAGATGCGCCTCGCGGAAGGTGGCGCCGCCGGGAACGGTGGTGCCCACCGCCGGCGCGATCGACGGGTCGAGAAAATCGACATCGAGGCTGACATGGAGCATGCCGTTGGCGGCGCTCACCCGTTCGAGAAAGGCGCGAAGCAGTTGCGCGATGCCGTGCTCGTCGATCGAACGCATGTCGTGGACCGTCACGCCGGCTCTGCGCAACGCATCCCGTTCCGCCAGGTCCACGCTGCGGATTCCCAGCGCGCATATGCGAGCCGGGTCCACCTGCGCCGCGAGGCGGGGGAAATAGCCCTCGAAGCCGGGCTGCCCGCTGGCATAGGCCAGCGGCACGCCATGCAGATTGCCGCTGGTCGTCGTGTCGAGCGTATGAAAATCGGGGTGGGCGTCGAGCCACAGCACGAAGAGCGGCCGGCCGGCATTCGCTGCCCGGCGGGCAATGCCGGCGAGCGTGCCGGCCGAAATGCTGTGGTCGCCGCCGAGAAAGATCGGCATTGCGTCGGCGCTCGCAGCATAGGCGGTTTCGCTGATCGCTGCCGTCCAGGCGGCGATTTCCGGCAGCGCCTTCACCACCGCGTTGCCGTGTACGACAGGGCGCATGTCGGCAGGGACAATCGTTCCGAGGTCGGTCAGCGTATGGCCAAGCTCGGTCAGCGCGCCGGCCAGACCGGCCGTGCGCAGCGCGCTCGGCCCCATCTCGCAGCCCATCCGGCCAGAGCCGGCCTGGATCGGTGCTCCCACGATCACGCAGTGCATTCTCGTACCCCACCAAATTACGATGCCTTTAGTGAACCCCGCATCGCTGGCAGAATGAACATATCAAATTGGCAAATTTGTCGAAGTGCCTTACCATAGTGGCAGCATCTACTTCCGTTGTGAGCAATCATGGACCAGCTCGACGAGCAGATCATCACCTCTTTGCGGCATGACGCCCGGCGCAGCATTTCCGACCTTGCCGTTAGCCTGGGTGTCTCCCGGGCAACGGTAAGGTCCCGGATCGAGCGACTTGAAAGAGGAGGCGTCATCGTCGGCTACACCGTCATTCTACGCGCCGACGCGGTCGATCAGCGGGTGCGTGGCATCATGATGATCGAAATCGAAGGCCATGCCGCAGATCGCGTCATCCGGGCGCTGGGCGGCTTCTCCGAGGTCTCGACGATCCACACCACCAATGGCCGTTGGGATCTGGTGATAGAACTCGGAACCCAGACGCTGAGCGAGTTCGATGCGGTGCTGAGACGTATCCGCCTGATCCCCGGAATTACCGGCAGCGAAACAAGCCTGCTCCTGGCAACGCCGCGCACCACCAAAGCGCGGCTGTGACCTTCGCCCGTGACCTGTAGCGGTAACGAAGCTACGGAACCTTCAATTGCTGCCGCGGTTAGAGCAATTCCAGGAAAAGCGTGGAACGATTTTCCGTTCGGAATTGCGTCAAAACAAAAAGATTGAGCGGTTCGGCGTTTCCGCGAAACCGTTCCAAGCCCACACAGGCCTTCTTCGAGGGAGAACAAGCATGGCTCACGCCCAGCAAGAACTCGTCGAATTCGTTATCAGCAAAGCCTTCAATCCGGTCATGCGGGCCAAACCCGACGGAAAATCCGATGCCGAGCGCAAGATGCTCGAACATGTTCAGCAGGCCACGAAGACCGAGATCGAGCGCTATCGCCGTTACGGCTCGGCTGAGGAGGTCGCGACCAATTTCAAGCGCGACCTGAATTCCGACGCTGCCAAAAAGTTGCACGCCCAGCTGCGACGCCTGCATCTGCCGACGATCGAGGACATTCGCGACGACTTCGAGGACAAGGCCCGCGCGTTAGGCGTCAAGGCCTCGCCGTAGATCCGCGACCGGTCGTCCTCGGTGACGTCCGTCCGGTTGTCATCACAATCCGTCCTTGGTCGGAGGCCACCCTGACCGAACCGTCTCGGGGATGTTGTCCGACGTCAGCTCGCCCCGATTGAGCTTTTCAATCGCTTCACCGGCTTCGCTCTCGTCGAGACCGGAAAGCGGCAACCCGCCGACCACGACGGCTTCGTCGCTCTCGCTGTCATAGACCTCCCAGAGGCCTTCCGGATCCTGTCGTTTGTCGTAGGGCATGGCCACTCCTCCAGGCAACGCCGCTATTGTACGGCCGCTACCCATTTCAGGGCCTGAGCCTTTTCGTCTTCCGGGAACACCCGCGCCTCGAGTTGCGGAAACAGCGCGTCCGTCATTTCCGTGGCTGCCTTGATCCACTGCTTGTCGGAAATCACGGCGGCACGTTTGAAGCGGTGGAGCTCGCGGAGTTTGCTCAGCCCATACTGCAGGTCGCGCCGTAAGGCGCCAGCCGTCATGTCTTCGAAATCGGTAAGGTCAGTCAGGACGCCGATGTCCTTGTGGTCGCTCAGTTTCGCTTCGATGGCCGGGATTGGCTGGCTGCCTGAAACAAACTCGGGCCATTCGCGGATGTTCCCTGCCAAAAGCGTGTTTCACTTCGACCTAAAATGACGATCGGCTGGCTTCCTGACCGGTCCTCGGATCGCCTGCGTGACGACGGTATAACGCGTGATTTGGCCCTCCACGGGGTCCTCTCCGTGGAAGTGGATTTCTGCATTCAGCGGCATCTGCGCGGTGTTGCCGAATTGCTTGACCGCGCACGCATGCACGAGCTGTACGTCGGGGTCACGCGTCATGGCCTCCATTGCCGCAAGCTCTGCCGTGCTGCTGCCGCCGATCCGCCAGCTGGCTTCCAGCACACCCGATCGCCAGATGCCCGAGGAATCGACACCTTGGCCGATGTCGTAGTTGCGCCTCGAGGCGAAGAATCCGGGATGGCCAAGCATCGCCGCGTCGTAGGTCCTCGCCTGCGCCACAGCCAAAGTCAGCGCCGGAGACAGCTGCAGCCTGTCGAGCGCTTCCCATCCGCCGCGCACGACGACCAGATCGGATCCGCCGTAAACGGGCTGTCCGGCATTGTCGGCGGTCATCCGCTGCACGCCGTAATAGCTGACCGATGTTCCGTCGATCGCGGTTCTGCCAATGCTCAGCGTGACAATGTCGCGAAGCTCCGTTTCGAGAACAAGCCCGTATTCGCTTAGGTCGGAGGATGGATATCGTTCCAGCAGCCTTTCGATATCGGCGACCGTCGCGGCGGTGTGCTGGTCGCGGCCCCGCGAAGCGCGCGGTGGCTTGAACCGGACCAGCCCGAGCTGCAGCAGACGTTCCGCTGCGCGCAGCGCGTCATCGCGTGAAAATGCGGTGTAGCCTGGCAGTACGGCCGCGCCGACGGCGCTGCCGAAGCCGGTTGGCCAATCTTTTGGCCGTGCCGCCGACCCGTCCACCAGCTCGTGGGTTATGGCCTTGGTGGTTGCGAGGCGCCAGGGCACCACACCGCCGAAGAGGTCGTCGGGCCCGTTGATGCCCAGTTGGACCGCATCGGCGGCAAGCAGGCTGTCGTCCGGCACGAAATACAGCCCGCCGTTGTCACCGCCCCAGTCACGCAGGCCCTGGCGGAAGGAAAATCCCTTCAACGCCGCAATCGTGCGCGCGACGGCAGCGACGGTCTCCCATTCGTGGGCATAGATGGTCTCGCCGCCCGGCGCGGAGAACGCGACCACAACACCTTTTGCTCCGCCCGATTGTGTGCCGCTTAGCCCGGTCATGTCGCGCCGCCCTTCGTCCATTGCCGGGCCCATTGCCGTTATTCCGCGGCGATGCGTCCGAACCGAAAAACCCGCTTCCTCGGCGAATGTTCCGGGCAACGGCGCGCTATCCGGTTTGACCGAGTTGCGGCGATCGGAACATCGGCGGCTCATGGTTTTTATGCGGGAGCCTCAGACAGGGTGATGGATGTGCTCAAGGAGGCCGCGCCCCGCGCCCTGGGAGCGGCCGAGGTCGTCGACACATTCGAACGGGCTTGAGACCGAGCTGGCTGTCGCATGAACTGCGGCCAACGGCCGGAACTGTCACTAGCGGTTCATGTTCATGATCGCATTCGTCGGCATCAAATTGTGGTCGAGGTTGGCCATGATCCAGATCGAGCCGCCGATCACCAGGACGACGATCAGCACGCCGAAGGCAAGCGCCAGGGCGTTGTTGGTGTTGTCCGGCCCCGTCGTGATATGCAGGAAGAAGACGAGATGCACGCCCATCTGCGCGATCGCCAGCACAATCAGCGCCACCGGGATGCCCGGTGCCCATATAAGGTTGGTTCCGAGCAACCAGAACGAGGCGATGGTCAACAGCGTTGCCAGCCCGAGGCCGATCACATAGCCGCGTAACCCGGATCCGACCTCGGCGTCGCCGAGGTATTCGTCACCCGGCGCCGTATCGATGTCGTAGCGCTCCAGGCCATCGGTGTCGCGCCTTTGCGCATGGCGGTCGTCAGCATTGCTCATCGACTTGCTCC
The DNA here is from genome assembly GCF_040318975.1 of Mesorhizobium sp. M0983. Lineage (NCBI taxonomy): Bacteria > Pseudomonadati > Pseudomonadota > Alphaproteobacteria > Hyphomicrobiales > Phyllobacteriaceae > Mesorhizobium > Mesorhizobium sp. M0983. The sequence continues at coordinate 74,353 of NZ_JAMYNH010000010.1, forward strand.
CAGGAGATAGACCACCGTGAACAGGGCGACCCAGATGATGTCGAGGGCGTGCCAGAACAGGCTGAAGCACATGAAACGCCGAAGAATATCGTCGCGGAATCCCTTGGCGAAGATCTGCGCCATCATCGTGAGCAGCCACAGCAGCCCCGCCGTCACGTGCAGGCCATGGCATCCCACCAGCGTGAAGAACGCCGACAGGAAAGCACTGCGCGTCGGTCCGGCATCGCGGGCAATCATATGCGCGAACTCGCGCAGCTCGAGCAGGATGAAGCTGGCGCCGAGCACGAAAGTGAGAGCCATCGCAACATAGAACCAGGAGCTTCGCCGCGCGGTCACGGCGAGGCTGGCGAGACCGCAGGTAAAGCTCGACAACAGCAGGGCCGCCGTCTCGATCGCGACGTTGCGCAGGTCGAACAGCTCGGCTCCGCTTGGTCCGCCCGCCGTCTTGCCCGCCAGCACAGCGTAGGCCGCAAAGAAGGCCGAGAACATCACGATGTCGCTCAGAAGGAAGATCCAGAAGCCGTAGCCGACGACGATCCGGATCGGTGCCGGTCCGCCGTCGCCATGGCCGGGGGCATGGCCGTGCCCGCGATGGCCGAGGTGGTAGGGGTCACGCTCTCGAACGTCGATCGCGGTCATGGCCTTGGCCCCGTATACGTGGCCAGCGCCTCGCGGCGGGCACTTCGGTTGGCGCGGTCGATCCGGGCGACTTCGGCGGCAGGAATGACGTATTCGGGTATGTCGCGCCACGCGAATACGACGAAGGTGGCGAAAGCACCGAGCGCGCCGAGCGCCACCATCCACCAGATGTGCCAGATGAGGGCGAAACCCATCACGGTCGCAAAGAAGGCGCAGATGAACCCGGTGGGACTGTTGCGCGGCATCTCGATCGGCTCGTATTCAGGCTCGTCGCGCAGCCGGTTTTGCTCGCGTGCCCGCTGCTTGATGCTCCAGTAGGGCTCTTCGCCCTCGACATGCGGAAGCGCGGCGAAGTTGAAGACCGGCGGCGGCGAGGGTGTGGCCCATTCCAACGAACGGCCGTCCCAGGGATCCCCGGTGACATCGCGAAGCGCCGCGCGCTGTCGGATGCTGACGACGAGCTGAATGATCTGGGCGACCACGCCGGCGGTGGTGATTAACATGCCGGCGCCGGCAACCAGCACCCAGGGATACCAGGCCGGCACGTCGAAATGCTGCATGCGGCGGGTCATGCCGAGCAGGCCGACGGTGTAGAGCGGCACGAAGGTGGCGTAGAAGCCGATCAGCGTCAGCCAGAAGGCCAGCTTGCCCCAGCCCTCGTGCAGCCGGAATCCGAATGCCTTGGGAAACCAGTAGGTATATCCCGCGAAGGCGCCGAACAGCACACCGCCGATGATGACGTTATGGAAATGCGCCACCAGGAACAGGCTGTTGTGGAGCAGGAAATCGGCCGGCGGCACGGCCAGCAACACGCCCGTCATGCCGCCGATGACGAACGTCACCATGAAGCCCAGCGACCACAGCATTGGCGTCGCGAAGCGGATGCGGCCGCCATACATGGTGAACATCCAGTTGTAGATCTTCACGCCGGTACCGACAGCGATAATGCTGGTGGCGATGCCGAACGCGGCGTTGACGTCGGCGCCGGCTCCCATGGTGAAGAAGTGGTGCAGCCACACCATGAAGGAGACGATGCAGATGAAGAGCGTCGCGGCCACCATCGAGCGGTAGCCGAACAGCGGCTTGCTGGAGAACGTGGAGATAACCTCCGAGAAGATGCCGAACGCCGGCAGGACGAGGATGTAGACCTCGGGATGGCCCCAGGCCCAGATCAGGTTCACGAACATCAGCATGTTGCCGCCGGCTTCATTGGTGAAGAAATGAAAGCCGAAATAGCGGTCGAGCGTCAGCATCGCGAGCGTCGCGGTGAGGACCGGGAACGCGGCGACGATGAGCAAGCTGGCGGCGAGTGAGGTCCAGCAGAACATCGACATCCTGAGGTAACTCATGCCGGGCGCCCGCATCTTCAGGATCGTGGTGACGAAATTGATGCCGGTGAGCAGCGTTCCGACGCCCGCTATCTGCACTGCCCACAGATAATAATCGACGCCGACGCCCGGCGAGTAGGCGGTCTCGCTGAGCGGCGGATAGGGCAGCCATCCGGTGCGCGCGAATTCGCCGATCACCAGCGAGATGTTGACCAGCAGCGCACCGGTGGCGGTGAGCCAGAAACTCACCGAGTTGAGCGTTGGAAAGGCAACGTCGCGGACGCCGAGCTGCAGCGGCACGACCAGGTTCATCAGGCCGATGACGAACGGCATCGCCCCGAAAAAGATCATGATGGTGCCGTGGGCGGAAAAGACCTGGTTGAAGTGGTCGGGCGGCAGATAGCCGGGCGCCTGGAAGGCGAGGGCCTGCTGGGACCGCATCATGATGGCGTCGCTGAAGCCGCGCAGCAGCATCAGCAGCGCCAGCAGCGTGTACATGACGCCGATCCGCTTGTGATCGACGCTTGTGATCCATTCGCGCCACAGATAGGGGAAATGGCCGGCCAGGAAGACCCAGGCCAGCACGCCGAGGATTGCCAGGGCGACGACCGCCGAGGCGATCATCGGCAGAGGCTGATCGAACGGAATGACGTCCCAGCTCAATTTTCCGAGCATTGTCAGCCTCCTGTCTTGGGCGATACGCTCGGCTCGGGGCGACCGGCCTGGGGGCCGGGCGCGGGCGGAACGCCCTGCGTCGCGATTTCATGGAAAAGATCCGGCTCGACCGAGCGATAGGTCGAAGGCGGCACGTCCAGGCTCTGTCGGGCCAGTTCCTGGTAGCTGGCCTTGTCGAGTGCCTGTCCCTGGCTTCGCGCCGAATTGACGAACGCGTCGAAGTCGTCCACCGCGACAGCATGCAGCACGAATTGCATGCCTGGAAAGCCGTCGCCGCTGAAATGGGCCGACCGCCCATAGAATTCGCCCTGCTGGTCCGCCTGCAGGTGAAGCTGCGTCGTCATGCCGTTCATCGTGTAGATCATGCCGCCGAGCTGAGGCACGAAGAACGCGTTCATGACACTTGCCGAGGTAAGCGAGAAATGCACCGGCCTGCCCGCCGGCACCACGAGCTGGTTGATGCTCGCGACGTTCTGCTCAGGGTAGATGAACAGCCATTTCCAGTCGAGCGAGACGACCTGCACCTCAAGCGGCTTTTGCTGGGAATCCAGCGGCTTCATTGGATCGAGGTCATGCGACCCGATCCAGATGATGCCGCTCAGAAATAGGATGACGAGGATAGGGATCGACCAGACCACCAGTTCGATGCGTCCGGAATAGGCCCATTCCGGCAGATACCGCGCTCTTGTGTTGGTTTCCCGGAACCACCAGGCAAAGCCGAGCGTCGCCACGATCGTCGGGATGACGATGGCCAGCATGATGGCAACCGAATTGAGCAGGATCGTCCGCTGCGCCGCCCCCACCGGCCCTTGTGGGTCGAGCACGCCGCCCTGGCAGCCGACAAGCAGCCCGGCAAGAAGCATCGACGCGCCGATGCGGCCGGGACGGATGGCGGCACAGTTTCGAACGATCGCCCTCGGCAACATGAGATCTCGCCGTTTCCTGAAAACCGATTGGAACGTTGCAGGCAGCGTGGCTGCCAACCCCGAATGTGCGCGCCGGTGTGCTCCTGGCGACAGTTTCTTCACGCACGCGGCTCCGGCTGGCAGAACCACATGCCGTGGATGTCGTTAAGCGGTCAACCTGTCGAGAACCCCTCCAAATCCTAACAAACCAGCGGCAAATCCCACGCAACCAAAGCCAAATCTTAAGAAACCAGAAACAGTACCCAGATCGAAGTTATCGCCAGAAACGTGGCGAATGCCAAGGCGGCAAACCGGTTCATGGCCGCGCCCACAGTTGGGCCATTTCGTCCGCTCCCTACGACTCGGCGCTGAATCCAGTGACGCTGCCCAATGATGCTGCTCAAGATGGTTGCGCCAACCGAACGTATGTTCGTCGCGAAAGTTCCAAAAAGCCAGACCCGTCGCAGCCTTTGGTTGAAGGCCGGCGACAATGCGATGCGCACCAGCGGCGGTTGGGCGGTTTCCCTGCCAAACGGAGCCGAGACTGGTTTTGCGTATGTAAAAATTACTTGTCTAGGTGAAAATAGTTGCTACTAATCGGCTGGGCAGTTCAGGGAGGAATTTCGGGCATGACAAGACTGCGCGGTCTCGCGTGGGATCACCGACGCTGCTGGGGTCCGCTCGACGCCAGCATCGGGCCGTATTGTGCCGCCAATCCCGGTCTTGAGATCGAATGGGACCGCCGCAGCCTCTACGAGTTCGGCGAGGGCGCGCTTGGTCCGGTGCTCGGCGCCTATGATCTTGTCGTGTTCGACCATCCGTTCATCGGCGATATTGCCGAAGGCGGGCTGATGGTGCCGTTCGATTTGTCGGCTGAGCAGCGCCGCGGCTTCGAACGGGATTCGGTCGGCGCATCCTGGCAATCCTACGCAAGGGACGGGCGCCAATGGGCGTTGCCGATCGATGCTGCCTGCCAGGTTGCCTCGTATCGCCCCGATCTCCTGGAGCGCTACGGGCCGCTGCCGCGCAGCCATGACGAGGTGCTGGAGCTCGGCCGGCGCGCCTTGAAGGACGGCAAATGGCTTGGGCTGCCGTTGGTGCCGACTGACGCCATGTGCCTGCTTTTGACGCTGGGCGAACCGCGGGAAGACGGCGACGAGTTCATTGCCAGGGAAAAAATCGAGCAGGCCGTTGGGCAATTGCGCCAGCTTGCGGCGCTGTCGCATCCGGACTCGGCGAAATGGAACCCGATCCGCTGCTACGATCATATGATCGCGCATGACGATGTGGTCTACGTGCCGTTCGCCTTCGGCTATGTGAACTATGCCTTCAAGGCAGACAGGCCGTATCTGCGCTTCGCCGATGTGCCGACGCCGCGATCCGCCGGCGCCTTGCTCGGCGGCGCCGGCATCGGCGTCAGCACGCAATCGCAACACAAACAGGCAGCCATCGACTACGCGCTGTTTCTGTGCTCGCCCGGCTATCAGCGCGGCGACTATGTGAAATCCGGCGGACAGCCGGGGTCGCTGGCGGCGTGGCAGGATACCGAGGTCAACGCGCTCTCGGGCGGCTTCTTCGCCTCGACGCTGGCGACCATCGAAGCCTCCTATCTACGCCCGACCCATGCGGGCTTCATCAGCTTCTTCCGCCAATGCGCCCCTCATGCCGCGGCGGCCATCGCCGGCGAATTGCCGGCGGCGGAGCTCGCGGACCGGCTGAACCGGCTCTATCGCGAGACCAGGCATGGCCAGCCGCAACGGAGCGTCGCGTAATGGCCGCCGATATTGCCCAGATCGTCGACGAAGGCGAAAGCGGCCGCAACGGCTACCGCGTGCCCGCTGTGGAGAAGGCGCTCGATATCCTGGAATTCATGGCTGCCAGCGGCGAGCCGCTGACCCAGACAGAGATCGCCACCGGAATGGGGCGCTCCATTCACGAGATCTACCGCATCCTGCTGCTGCTGGAGAAGCGCGGCTACATTTTCCGGACGCAATCGGACCGCTTCCGCCTGTCGCTGAAGCTATTCGAGCTGGCGCATATGCATCCGCCGGTAAACCGCCTGGTTGAATGCGCGCTGCCGGTAATGCGTGGCCTCGCCGCCAATGCCGATCAGAGCTGCCATCTGGTCGTGCGCGAAGGCGAGAGCGCGCTGGTCGTGCTGCAGATCGATTCGCCTTTGCCGATGCGTTATTCGGTTGCCCTCGGCTCACATTTCCCGATCCTCGAAACGAGCTCCGGCGCGGTGCTGCTGGCGCATTCGAGCCGCGCCGAGCGCGACCGCATCGTCGAACGGATCGTCGCTGCGGGCGAAGGCCAAGGCAGCCGGGCGGAAATCGAAGCGCGGCTGAACGACGTCGCAAGGCTCGGCTATGAAATGCGCGCCTCGCTGGCTGTCGAGGGCTGCACCAACATCTCGATGCCGGTGCGCGACCATACCGGCGCGGTCATTGCCGCGCTCACAGTCCCGTTCCTGCCGCAAAAGGCCGCCCGCTTCGATCGCAAGACCGTCTTTGAACGGACTAAGGCGGCCGCCGAGACGATATCGGCGGCGCTGGGCGCGGGTGAAGCTGCCTACCCTTCACGTGCCGACCCGGAACGGCGGGACTATCCGTTCAGCAACTGACAAGAAATACAGGGAGAAGAAACATGAACTGGTCCAAATCAATGCTGTTTGCATCGGCGGCCGCGCTGGCTCTGAGCGCCGCCGCGGCACAGGCCGAAAACATGCCGAAGCGCATCGGCTACGTCACCAATTACGCCACGCATGAGTGGTATCAGAACGTCATCAAGGGCATGCAGGCCCGCGCCAAGGAACTCGGCATCGAACTCGAGGTGCAGGACGCCAATCTCGACATCGCCAAGGAGGTTTCCGCCGCCGAAGACTTCATGGCCAAAGGCGTCGACGTGCTGATTGTCACGCCCGTCAACGAGGAAGGCGTCGTGCCGCTACTGCGCCAGGCGAAATCCAACAACGTTCCGGTCGTGCTCGAAGGCAATCCGGTCAAGGGCATGACCACCATGGTCGCGATCTGCGACTACGACACCGGCTACACCGCCGGCGTTGAAGCCGGCAAATACGCCAAGGAAAAGCTCGAAGGCAAAGCCAAGGTGATGAATGTCGGCCTGCCGCTGCTGTCCGCCACGGTGCTGCGTTCGCAGGGTTTCATGGACGGCCTGAAGACCATCGTCCCCGACGCGGTCATGGTCCACGACCTCGACGGCGGCGGCAATCCGGACCGCGCGCTCGAAGTCTCTTCGGCGGCACTTGCCAAGAACGCCGACATCAACATCATCTACGGCATCAACGATTCCTCGTCGCTCGGCGGCCTTCAGGCCTGGAAAGCGGCCGGCAAGTCGCAGGATGGCCTGTTGACGGTCGGCACCGGCGGCGAAGGCCTTGCCTTCATCAATGCCATGCAGAACGAGCCGTCCTATCGCATCGAAGCCGCGATGTTCCCGGAAAAGGAAGGCTACACCGCCATCGATGCAGCGGTTAAGCTCTTCAACGGCGAAGAGGTGCCGGAACACATCGTCAGCCCGACCGCGCCGATGAACGGCGACGACTGGAAGAAGTTCTACGACTACGACGGCACCACACGAACGATCAAATGGGATGCCGTCAATGCGCTTCAGCCACCGGAAAAATGCATGAAAACTTCCGCCGACCTGAAGAAGTAAGGATTCCGGGTAGCCCTTCCCGCGCCGCGGGAAGGGCATCGGATCGGATGCAGGCGGCAAAACAGGTCAACCGCCCTGTTTTGGCCGGCAGTTTCCAAACGGCGACGGCACCCGATGCGGCCCGGAAATGAAATGGACATGAGCGAGCTTACGCAATCCTCCGCGCCAAGGCGTTTCATCGGCGGCCAGCTGCTGGGCAGCAGCCAGCTGGTGCTCGGCGTGATCCTGGCCGTGCTCTGCATCGCCATCTCGATTGCGGCGCCGCAATTCTATTCCGAGGCCAACATCATCGCCATCCTGCGCCAATGCGCGCTGGTGCTGATCGTCGCCTCCGGCATGACGATGCTGATCATCACCGCTGAAGTCGACCTGTCGGTCGGTGCGTCGCTGGCCTTTGTCGGCTGCATCGGCATGGCCGTACTCAATTCAACGCACAGCCTGACGCTCGGCCTGCTGGCGGCGCTCGCCTTTTCCGGTGCGGTCGGCCTGTTCAACGGGCTGGTTGTCACCAGGCTCAAGGTGAACTCGCTGATCGCCACCATCGGCACCATGATGATGCTGCAGGGCGGCGTCTATCTGTTCACCCGCGAAGCGGTGCAGAACCACCACCGGCTTGCAAGCTTTACCGATCTCGGCGCCGGCTATATCGGCGCGATCCCGCTGCCGGTGGTGATTGCCGCGCTGATTTTCGCGCTGGCCGCGGCAACGCTGCGCATCACCACGCTCGGCCGCTATCTTTACGCGGTCGGCGCCAATGAGCGGGCGGTTCGCCTCTCCGGCGTGCGCTCGCAACGCCTGAAACTGTTCGCCTTCGTCGTCACCGGCCTTTGCGTCGGCATTGCCGGCATGATCCTGTCGTCGCTGATGAATGCCGGCCAGCCGACCGCCGGCCGCGGCTTCGAGCTGACTGTGATTGCCGCCGTCATCCTCGGCGGCACCAGCCTGCTTGGCGGCCGCGGCTCGCTGCTCGGCACATTGCTGGGCGTGCTGGTGCTGAAGGTCATCGACAACGGCATCATCATCCTCGGCTGGAACCAGGACCTGCAGATGGTGGTGCCTGGCATCGTCATCATCCTGGCGACCTATCTCGACATCGTCCGGAACAGAGCCAATGTCGGTTGATTTCCTCCACCCCGGCAAAACCGCGGCCGTCGATAAAAGCGTGCCGGCGCTCGAGATGCGCGGCATCGGCAAGCGCTTTCCCGGCGTGGTGGCGCTGGACAATGTCGACCTCACCCTGGAACCCGGCAAGATCCACGCCCTGATGGGCGAGAACGGCGCCGGCAAGTCGACGCTGATCAAGATCATGGCCGGGGTCTACGGCAAGGATGCCGGCACCATCCGCCTGCGCGGCCGTGAGGCCGACATCAAGTCGCCGCGCGACAGCCTGAAAGACGGCATCAAGGTGGTGTTCCAGGAGATCGCGCTGATCGCCGAGTTCAGCGTCGCCGAAAACATCTTCCTCGAGGGCTATCCGACCGGCAAGGGCGGCTCGATCGACTGGAAGAAGATCCGTGCCGATGCGGCCGCTCTGTTCAAGCGCATCGGCTTCAACGTCGACCCGGCGGCGCGCACGGGATCGCTGCCGGTCAGCCAGCAGCAGATGGTCGAGATCGCCCGCGCGCTCGCCCATGAAGCCCGCGTCGTGGTGATGGACGAGCCTACCTCCTCGCTGACGCCGAACGAGGTCTCGCTGCTGTTCACCGTCATCCGCCGGTTGGCCGCTCTCGGCATCGCGGTGCTCTATGTCAGCCACAAGCTCGACGAGGTCTTCGAGATCGCCGACACCGTGACCGTGCTGCGCGATGGCCGTCACGTCTCGACCAGGCCGATCGGCGAGCACACCAACGATACGCTGATCCAGGACATGATCGGCCGGCGCATCGAAAACCTGTTCCCGCGCAAACGCGGCGCGCCGGGCAGCAAGGTCGCGCTTTCCGTTGAAGGGCTCAGCACCGCCAGGAAGCTGAAGGACGTATCGTTCGAGGCGCATGCCGGCGAGGTCCTCGGCTTCTTCGGCCTCATGGGGGCCGGCCGGACGGAGCTCGCCAAGGCCATCGTCGGTTACGACCCGATCACTTCCGGCGCCATTTCGGTCGATGGCAGCCGGCTGCTGCCGCACGACACCCACACCGGCGTCCGGCTCGGCATCGGACTGCTCACCGAGGATCGCAAGAGCGAAGGGCTGATGGGCGAGCTGCCGGTCTACCAGAATGCCAGCCTCGCCTCGCTCGGTGCCTTCGCCAGAATGGGCTTCGTCGACAAGGCCAGGGAACGCAAGGCGGTGCAGGACTATGTCGACCGTTTTCGCATCAGGACGCCCAGCCTGTTCCAGCAGGTCAAGAATCTGTCCGGCGGCAATCAGCAGAAAGTGCTGATCTCGCGCTGGCTGATGCGCGGTCTCAAGGTGATCGTCGTCGACGAACCGACCCGCGGCATCGACGTCGGCGCCAAGTCGGAGATTTTCGCGCTCATCGACCGGCTCGCCGGCGAAGGCTTGGCGGTCGTCATGATGACGTCCGAAATGCCCGAACTGCTGGGCCTTGCAGACCGCATCGCGGTGATGTGCGAAGGCCGCCTCACCGCGATCATGCCTCGCGACGAGGCCACGCAGGAGAAAATCCTCAATGCGGCGATCGGATAAGATGATGACGCTTCGCAAAGGGAGCAAGCGATGAGTCTTGCAGGCACCCAGTCCATCAAAGCCGGGCCATCCATGCTGGCACGATTCCTGGCGCGGCAGGAGCTCGCCCTGCTGCTTTGCCTGATCCTGGTGATTGCGTTCTTTTCCCTGACGGCAGAGAACTTCTTCTCGGTGCGCAACATCACCAATGTGCTCGGACAGGCGTCGCTGGCGCTCACCGCCGGCATCGGCTGCGCCATCGTCTTCATGTCCGGCGAGGTCGACATCTCGATAGGGTCGCTGCTGGCGACCATCGCCCTGCCGCTGATCATCATCATGAACGAAACCAACTCGCTGCTGCTCGGCATCAGTGGTGCGCTGCTGTTCGGGCTGATCATCGGCGTGGTGAACGGCTATCTGACGGCCTATGCCGGCATCAACTCGCTGATCGTGACGCTGGGCACGATGTTCATCATGCGCGGCGGCGTCTATCTCTACACCGGCCAGCGCGCCATCCCCGACGATGCCGCGCTCGACAGCTTCATTGCGCTGTCGGACGGCCGCCTGTTCAATGTCATTCCCTATTCGGCGGTCATCGCCATCGTCCTGCTCGCCGTCTTCGCCTACATCATGCAGCACCGGCCGTTCGGACGGCAGATCTATGCCGTCGGCGGCAATCCGGAAGTGGCACGGCTGGCAGGCTACGACGTGCGCCGCGTCAAGTTCATCTGCTTCATCATCAGCGCACTGCTGGCAACGGTTGCCGGCATCATCCTGGCCGCCCGCGTCGGCTCTGCCCAGCATACGGCCGGGCTGAATTTCGAGTTCCAGGTCGTCGCTGCCACCGTGCTCGGCGGCGTGAGCCTTGCCGGCGGCATCGGCAGCCTGACCGGCATGGCGCTTGGCGTGCTGATCCTGCAATTCCTGTCCAACGGGCTGCGCGGTCTCGGCCTGCCGACCGAGTGGCAACTGGTCATCACCGGCATGATCATCATTGCCGCCGTCGCCTTCGACGAAGCAAAGCGCCGGCGCGCCATTGGAGGCTGATATGGATCGTCTCAAAGGGAAAACCGCAATCGTTACCGGCGCCGCCGACGGCATCGGCCATGCGATCAGCGAGGCGATGGCAAGGGAAGGCGCGCACGTCTTCCTCGGCGACATCGCCGACGAGAAGGGTGAAAAATTCGCCGCGGAACTGCGCGCCGCCGGCCATCGCGCCGACTACGTCCATTGCGACGTGGCGGAGGAGGCCGATATCGCCGCCCTCATCGACGCAGCCGTCGCCAAGACCGGCCATCTCGACATTCTGGTCAACAATGCCGCCATCGCCATCGGCGGCATGCCGGTTCACGAAATGAGCGACGAGCAATGGCACCGGCTGATCGCGGTCAACCTGACCAGCGTGTTCCGCGGCTGCAAATATGCGCTGCCGCACATGATCGCGCAGAAATCCGGCTCGATCATCAACATGGCCTCGGCGCAAGGTCATATCGGGCTCGACGGCTGGACCGCCTATGCCGGCGCCAAGGGTGCGGTGATGGCGATGACGCGCCAGATGGCGGTCGAGTTCGGCCCGCTCAACATTCGCGTCAACTCGATCTCGCCCGGCACCATCAACACGCCAATGAACGATAAACTGGTCAAAGAGATCGGCGGCAACCTCGCCAAGGCCTGGGTCAAGATGCATCCGCTCGGCCGCATCGGCAAACCGTCCGAAGTGGCCGAAGCCGCTGTCTATCTGGCCTCCGACGCCGCCGGCTTCACCACCGGCACCGACCTGCGCGTCGACGGCGGCCTCACCGCAGCACCCCGCTACGTACCCGACCTGCTTTGACAACCAACGAGACAAAAATGAACAAGGCCCTCGAAGGCGTCCGCATTCTCGATTTCAGCCATCTGCTGCAAGGGCCGTTCGCCACGCAGCTGCTCGGCGACATGGGCGCCGACGTCATCAAGATCGAGCGTGCCGGCGCCGGCGACATGTTCCGCGGCATGACCTTCTTCGCCAAATGGGTCGGCGGCTCCGAAAGCCCGAATTTCCTCGCCTGGAACCGCAACAAGCGCTCCATCGCGCTCAACCTGAAGAGCCGCAAGGTACATGCCATCATCATGGATATGGCGAAGAAGGCCGATGTGGTGGTGCAGAATTTCCGCCCCGGCGTGCTCGCCAGGCTCGGCTACGGCTACGAGGACTTCAAGACGGTCAATCCCGGCATCATCTATTGCTCGGGCTCCGGCTATGGCGAGGAAGGCCCCTATGTCGAGCGTCCCGGCCAGGACATGCTGATCCAGGGGCTGTCTGGGCTGATCTCCAACACAGGCCGCGGCGACCAGGCTCCGGTCCCGGCGGGTGCCGGGCTCGCCGACCAGATCGGCGCGATGAACATGGTCTACGGGATCCTGTCGGCGCTCTACTATCGCGAGAAGACCGGCAAGGGCCAGAAGATCGAGGTCAATCTGCTGGCCGGCATGCTGGCGCATCTCAACCAGGAATATGTCGCCGTGCTCAATCTCGGCGAGGATTTCGTGCGCCCGAATTCCGGCATCGGCCATCCCGGCATGCAGGCGCCGTTCGGCATCTACGAAGCAAAGGACGGCGGCTACGTGTCGATCGCCATGAGCCCGTTCAAGACGCTGTATGAAGTGCTGGAGGCGCCGCAGCTGGCCGTCTACGACGATCTCAAGATCTTGTTCGACAAACGCGACGAAGTGTTCGACAAGGTCAACGCCGAGACCAGGAAGTTTGCGACGCAGGATCTGCTGGCGCGGCTGCTGGCAGCCGACATCTGGTGTGCCGAGGTGAAGGACATAAGGCGCGCGGCCGAGGACCCGCAGGTCAAGCACCTGGGCATGATCACCAGCTACGATCATCCGCGCGGTGGCAAGGTCAGGGTGGTCGCACCGGCCGTCAAGATGAGCGAGACGCCGGCTACCATAGAGCGGCCGGCGCCGCTGGTCGGCCAGCATGGCCGCGAGATACTGGCCGAGTTCGGCCTCTCCAGCGGCGAGATTGCAGCACTTGAGGCGTCCGGCGACATGACCGTGGATGCTGCCTGACGATGAGCGTTTACCAGACACTCAGTTTGGAAATATCCGGGCGCGTCGCGGTCGTCACCTTCCGGCGCGCCGATCAGCTCAACGCGATGAACCGGCTGATGCAAAGCGAGATCACCGAAGTTTTCGAGGCGTTGTCGAAGAATGACGGCGTCGGCGCGATCGTGGTGACCGGCGAGGGGCGCGGCTTTATGGCCGGCGCCGACACCAAAGAATATGCTGCCCAGACAGCTGCAGAGTTCGACGCCTTCCAGGCCGCCGGCACACGCATGTATGCGGCGGTCGAGCAGAACCGCAAGCCGGTCATCGCCGCGGTCAACGGTTTTGCGCTCGGCGGCGGCATGGAGCTGGTGCTGTGCTGCGACATCGTCATCGCCAACCAGTTCGCGAAGCTCGGCCTGCCCGAGATCAAGCTCGGGCTGGTCCCCGGCGGCGGCGGCACCCAGCGCAGTGTCCAGAAGCTCGGCCGCAACCGCGCCAATTTTCTGCTGATGACCGGCGCCATCGTGCCGGCTTCCGAGTTCGTCGGCGCCGGCCTGGTCAACGAGATCGTCGATGCCGAAAGGCTGATGCCGCGGGTGCTGGAGCTCGCCGAGATGATCGCCGCCGAACCGGCCGCAGCGATCGAAGGGCTGAAAGCGCTGACCGCGCATGCCGTGTCGGGCGATCTGGCCGACGGCCTTGCCATGGAGCGCGATGTCCTGGGTGGCCTGTACCGCAGCGAGACCGGCCAGCGGCGCGTCAAGGAATTTGCTGAAAAGAGCGCGACGCGGCCGAAGGCTGCGAAATGACGTCCCTGGTCAAGCAAAACCGGCCGCGCTTCACCGATGTCGAGGGCCTGGCCGCGATGGTCGGCGGCGGCGACGTCTTCGGTGTCGGTGGCCATCATTTTGCCCGGCTGCCGATCGCCTTGTTGCGGGCCATCGCCAGCTTGGGCGTCAAGGATCTTCGCTATGTCTGCTGGGCCGGCGGCCTGCCGCTCGAGCTGCTTCTCGAAGCGAATGCCGTGGCGGAGGTCGATATCTGCTTTTCCAGCCTCGATATTTTTGGCTTGCCGCCGCGCTTCCGCGCGACTGCCGAGACCAATGCCGTGCCGGTCCGCGACTGGACGGCGCTGGCCATGATCCAGGCGCTGCGGGCGGGGCAGCAGAACCTGCCGTCGATGCCGTTTCAGCTTCCGCAGGGTTCTGACATGCTGGCGCGCGTGCCCGGCGCGATCGCCGCGCCCGATCCGATCGCCAAAACCGTCACCGGCATGATCCCGGCCTTGCGGCTCGATACGTTCGTCGTCCATGCCCAGCGTGCCGACGAGAGCGGCAATGTCCAGATCATCGGACCACGAGCGCTGGATTTCGCCATGGCCGGCGCGGCGCGCCAGGTGCTGGTCACGGTCGAGGAAATCGTCCCGGTCGGAGCGCTGCGCCATGCTGGTCGCCAAAACATTTTGACCCGCAACCAGGTGTCGGCCATAGCGCTGGCGCCAGGCGGCGCCTATCCCGCCTCCTGCCTGCCATTCTATGTGACGGATTATCAAGCGTTGGCGGGAGCGTTGGCGGCCAAGGAGATACCTTTGGCGGACAGCCTGAGCGTGCCTTCGGAAGGTGTGCCGGAGCGGGTTCAAGACGCTGCGAAAGTCCGCGCTGAAACAGTCCTCGCAATGCCCGGGGTCGTGCACGGCGAAAAGAAGGCATCCATCGACGAGATCATCGCTGCCCGCATCGCCGCCGAGCTCGACAATGACAGCTTTGCCAGCGCCGGCGCCGTGTCGCCGCTGGCCAATGTCGCCTACCGGCTGGCCAAGGCGACGCACGCGCCGGACATGATCATCGCGACGATGAGTTGCGGCCATCTCGACATAGCGCCGAGCCCGATGATCCTGTCGCTGATCGAAAGCCTCGATTGCGGGACGGCGGTGGCCCATGCCGGCGGCGACGACACCTATTCGACCTATTATCAGGCCGGCGCCGTGACGCATGAGATCGTCGGTGCCGCGCAGGTCGACCGACGCGGGCGCGTCAACACCATTGCGCTGCGCAAGCGCGACGGCAGCCTCATCCGGCTGCCCGGGCAGGGCGGCATGGCTGATGTCGCCAACATGCATCGCGATTATCTGCTCTACATCCCGCGCCACTCCCCGCAGTCGCTGGTCGACACCGTCGAGATCGCCAGCTCCGCGCGCGGCTTGCTGACAGAGGCCGAACGCGACCCGATGGGCTATCGGACCGGGGCGGCGCTGGTGTTCACCGACCTTTGCATCTTTCGGCTCGACCGGGAGAGCCGGCAATTGGTTATCGTCGAGACCATGCCGGGCGTGACGCGCCAGCAGATCCAGGATGTCACCGGCTTTGCCCTGACATTCGATGCCGATTGCCGCGAGGTTCCGCTGCCCTCGAACGAGACGCTCGACATCCTGCGAAACCGGATCGACCCGCTCGGCCTGCGCCGTCTCGAATTCGTCAGCGCCAAGGAGCGTGGCGCGCTCATCGCCGAGATCCTGGCGGCCGACCGGCTGATGGTCGAGCGCTGTATTGCCGTGCAGCGGTCGCATACCGCAACAGGCTGAAGAGGGGTGGCGCATGGCAAAGCCGTTGCTCGAAATGTCGGCCGCGAAGGTCTTCTTCGACGGCATCTTCACCAGCCCGCGCGTCGCCCATCCGGAAGGCGTGGCTATCCATCGCGACGGCTCGATCTGGTGCGGCACCGAAACCGGCGACCTGCTGCGCCTCGCCGCTGATGGCGGCTCCGTCGAGCACATGGGCGGCACGGACGGCTTTCTGCTCGGCATCGCCTTCGATAGCGCGGGAAACTGTTTTGCCTGCGATTTGAGACATTCGGCGATCTTTCGCTGGAATGCCGGAACGGGTCATATGGAGCGCTTCGCCTCGGCTGGCATCCGCGTGCCGAACTATCCGATCGTCGACGAGACACGAGGCTGGCTCTACGTTTCCGACAGCCTCGGCGAAGACAACCGCTCCGGCATCTTCCGCTATGATTTGCAGATGGGCGAAGGCGGCCTGTGGTGTAGCGAGGCCATGGCCTTCGCCAACGGCATGGCGATGGCGCCGGATGGGAGCGGGCTTTATGTGGTGGAAAGCCATGCAGCCTGCGTCAGCTATGTACCGATCCTTGCCGACGGCAAGGCAGGGTCTCGCCAGCTCGTTGTGGAGGGCGTGAACAATGTTCCCGATGGCGTCGCCTTCGCGCCGGACGGTTCGCTGTTCATCTCATGCTACGAGCCCAGCCGTATCTATCGCTGGCGAAAAGATCGCGGGCTCGAGGTGCTGGTCGAGGATCCGGCGGCAACGACGCTCGCCCATCCCACCAACATCGCCTTCAAGGGCGACAGGCTTTACACCTCAAATCTCGGCCGCTGGCACATTACCGAAATCGACCTGACGGCGATTTATTAGGTCGGGCCGAACAGGGCGGCGCTCCTCAGGGCTATTGCAGGCGGCCGTGACTGGAGCGGATGCGCAACACCTGCACCCGCGACGGCAGCTCGATCAGGAACTCTTCGTCCCGCTCGAGATGGTGGATTTTTGTCGGATCGCCACCGGTAAACGCCGCCATCGCCTCGACATTTTCCCAATAGGAAATCGTCACGAATTCCGAATGGGTCGGCGTGTCCTCGCGAAAGGTCTGCACGCCCAGCGCCTTCTCGACCAGCGGCTTGATGCCGGCCTCGTAATTGTAGCTTTCATAGGCGTCGGCCTTCTCAGGCAAGGTTCTGCCACGCCAGACACGGGCGATCGTGGGGGTTTTCTGTGTAGCTTTCTCCGTCATTGCCAAATTCCTGCTGTCTCGAATGGTTCCGACCCGGCATTCAGCCTGGCAAGGCCAGCCAAGCAACGCATCTTCCCTGCTGGGCAACCCGGTATCCGGTTGCCAGCGGCGGTTTTCATCCTCCCGGTCGACGTAGGTGGGCTGCCCAGATAGGGCTTCCTTGCCGACCGCTAGGAGACTTACTCCTGATCCTCGGCGCCCCCTCCATGGAAGAAGGATCGGATTTCCTGCATGTCGACGCTGTCGTCGCCGTCCTCATCGACGGCGTTGAATATCCGCCCGACGAAATCCTGGACTTCGCTCTGAGAAAGCGCGCCGTCGCCGTCGGCATCGACTATGGCGAACATCATTCGCATCCTCGCGCCATGCATCCCCCGTCCCATGCCACCGCGGCCACCCGTCTCCCAGCCTCGGTCAGGCGGGCCCATCCTGTAGTCGCGATGCCGGCGGTCGCGACCGCGCCGTTCCGCCCGGGGCGCGCGATCCTCTTGCATTCTCTCCTCCAGCATCTCGGTCATCATCTGGCGCATCATATCGCGCATGGCATCCTTGCTCTGCCCGTTCATTCCGGGCGACTGTTCGGCGCCACGATCCGGTGCCGGCGTTGCGGGCGCAGGTGGGCTCGTCTGGCCGAATGCCGGCGCGGCCAACATAGCCAGCGCCGCGGCAACTACTGTGGTTTTGCTTGCGAGCGTCATCGTAATCTCCATCGGTATGAATTGGTGGCTGCTGCATCCAAGCCAAACCGGCTGCTCGCCTCATGGTTCCTGGGCAGTCGGCACGGCCGCACAAAAGTCCGCCCGATCGCGGCAACGAAAGCGGCTTGCCCACGTTGCCATTGATGCGAAGCTCCACCAGGAGGAAAAAATGGCTGACGATAAGAGCAAGCGAGATTTCCGCGACCGCGATCGCGTTTCCGCGGAAGATGAACGTGAAGTCGAGTATTTTGCCCAACAGAACGGCATCACCGCCGACCAGGTCCGCCAGCTGATCAAGAGCTTCGGCAATGATCGCGGGCGCCTGATCGAAGCCGCGAAGGCGTTGCGAGGGATTTCACCTGCCGGAGCGGACGAGGTGACCAGCGAAGCCCGCCAACAGAGAACGCCTATGCATCTCGGCAAACCCGACGAGTGATGCCAGGCAGCTGCTCTGCCGCTGCCGCAGGCGTCAGAACTTACGGCTCAAATAATCCGAGCCACGAAGGCCGAACCGCCACTCCGCATCGACAGCCTTGGAAATGCCGATCCGGCGGCCTGTAAGAATGGCGCTGGCGTCGCCCGGCCGCCTGAATTCGAATGGCGGCACGTCCAGCGGCAGCCCGTCATGGGATTTGTCGATTGCCAGCGCCTGGCAAAGGCGACCCGGTCCCGAACAAAGCAGCCCGGGATCGTCAAGGCCGCGATTGGCCCGCATCACCTCCAGCCCGGATTGCGGTTCGATTGCGCGGATAAGCACGGCACTGCCGGGCAGGCAGACGGCATTGAGGCACCAATGCAGGCCATAGGAGCGATAGACATAGGCGCTGCCCGGGGCGCCGAACATTGCGCCATTGCGCACCGTCCTGCCACCGAAAGCATGCGAAGCCGGGTCATCCGGACGATAGGCTTCGGTCTCGACGATGATGCCGCCAACGCCGTGCAAAAGCAGCGTGGCGCCAATCATGTCACGCGCCACGATGGTGGCGTCTCGGGCAAAGAATTGATGGTTCGTGGTCAAAGTGCACCGGACGGATCGCGCCTCAACCTGGCGCGGCAGCACGTTCCTGGACCGGACACGAAATGTCCAGCCACTGCTCTCCGATATGCGATATTCAGCGCAGCAGGGCTGCGCCGATGAAAACCGCCGCGGCCAGCACGACGATGGCGGCAATCACCATGACTGGCCCATATCTACTCGGTTGGACGTCGGGCTCATCCTTCAGCGGACGCATCGCATTGGCATAGCTCGCCTGGTTGGTGAACTCCGGCTTTTCATGAGGCGCAGACCGATCCTTTGCCGGAACGCTGCCGGCCGATTCCGCGTCCGTCTCCATGGGAGCCGCGGCTGAGTCGATCCCCGGTGTCTTATCCCCTCCGCGCCCGGCGTCGATATCGCCCCGCGCTTGAGCCGGGCTTCGCCCAACAGGTGCTGCGTCGGTCATCGTCGAGGTCCTTTCAGAGCATCGGCCTCAAGCATTCTAACCTGCGTCTCATTTCAAAGTTCCCACGTTTCAAAGTTCCCCCTTCTTAAAGTTCCCCCTTCTTAATGTTCCAACGAGCGGAAGCCGCCCAGGCCTGTTTACAGGAACAACCGACGATCGAGCGGGTTGAGCAAGCATTGGGGAGAGCAAGATGGACTTGGTGCGCCACGCGCCTACATGCGCGGCAGTTCGACAACAGGCCCCAACGAGCGCGCATGATCTACTTCACCGCCGACACGCATTTCAGCGACCCGCGCATTCTGCGCATCGACCGCCGCCCGTTCGGCTCGCTGGCGGAGCATGATCGGGCGCTCATTGCGTTCTGGAACGAGACTGTCGGCCCGGACGACGAGGTCTGGCACCTCGGCGATTTTGCCAAGGGCTCGGCGTCCTTCGTGTCGTCGCTGCTGTCGTCTCTTCATGGCAGCAAGCACTTGATCATCGGCAACAACGATGCTGCGACCACCATTGACGCGACGGGTTGGGCGAGCACGCAACATTACAAGGAGCTGAGCCTCGACGGCAGTCTGCTGATCCTTTGCCACTATCCTTTTCGCACCTGGAACCAGATCGGCCGGAGGTCGATCGACCTGCATGGCCATTCGCACGGCCGGCTCACCCCGGTCACGCGCCAGTATGACGTCGGTGTCGACAGCTGGGATTTTCGTCCGGTCACGCTTCCCGCCATCCTCGCCAGCCGCGGCCGCCGGCCGGCGCGGACAAAACCCGGCTGAAGGCGGCTGGCCGCAACCGGAACCTCCGCGGAGCTGAGGCGTTCGAAAAATTGCAAGGCGTAAAGGCAACGGCAATGGCTCAGAAGATCACGACAGGCATGAATGACCGGCCGCGCAATGAAACCATCGGCCAATCCGGCGAAGGCCTGCCGGACGATAGCAGCAGGCCGCTCGAGGTCGACGAAGGCTGGGTCGCCCGGCTGAGAAACAAGCTGCTGGGCAACCCCGGGCAAGCCGGCCAAACCAACGCGGACGAAGTTCCCGCAGGCATTCCCGGCGCTGGCGAGAATATTTGCCGCCGCTGTGCGGGGTCAGGCATGATCGACGGCCGCACCTGCCCCGAATGCGGCGGAACCGGCAAGGTGATGACGCCGATAGGCTGAGAAGCGCCGGTCAGATCGCCGGCACCCACTTCCAGAACACGCCCTCCTTGCGGTCGGGGTAGTGCTTGAACTCGCATTCGAAAAGCCAACCGTAATTCTTCGCGGCGGCAAGCGCCTCCTTGCTGACCGGGTTCATGCCGGTTCCCGGCGCAAACCAGTCCTCCAGCAAGTCATCGGGGATATAGGCGCCGATCCTCAAAGGCAGCTGTTCGAGGACAACATCCATTTCGGGCGGTGCAGGCACGGGGCTCTCCCTTCGATCTATCTCACGAACAAATTTGAGGCCGATTGAGTTCCAGGCGGTTGTTGAGATCGACGGTGATCGTCAGGAACCGGAGTACTGGATTTGATTTCCCGCTTATGAGACAAGATACGGCCGAAATGGTGATGGCAAAATCGCAAGTTGGCGCACCCGACAGGATTCGAACCTGTGACCTCTGCCTTCGGAGGGCAGCGCTCTATCCAGCTGAGCTACGGGTGCCTTCAGGATCGGCGATCCGGAAAACAAACCAGCCGGTAAACCGGCCAGCCCCGGCTTCTTAGCGGAAGCAGCGACGGGCTTCAACGGCGAAATGGAATGGCGCCTACCTCCTCTGGAGAGGTCACGGGGTTGGAATCCTGTTGGGTGCGCCGATAATGTGCCGGGGGTGACTGGCTCGGTTTCGATATATCCGCTTCTACTGCCGTGAGCCTTTTGTGGACGCGAGCTATCGGCCATTGCCTCCAGGCGAATCTGGTTATAAGAACAGACAAGGAACATGATATGTCAGATGGCTACGACGGACGCGCGATCGCAAATTTCATACTCGACTTCTGCGCCAGGAATGACCGGACGGTCACCAACCTTGCATTGCAGAAGATCGTCTATTTTTGCCACGTATGGTCGTTGATCGAGCTGAATCGTCCGCTAATCCGACATAAATTCGAGGCTTGGGAATACGGGCCAGTTCTACCCTATCTTTATCGAGAGTTCAAAAATTACGACAGGTTGCCAATTGTGAGTCGCGCCACGCAAATCAATCCTGCGAATGGCAAACACGAGATTGTTCCGTATAATGTCGACGCACAGACTGAGTCGCTGTTGCATACGATTGCTGCATTTTACTCCAGGCTCCGCGCGGGCGATCTAGTAGAACTTAGTCATGCCGAGGGAGGCCCATGGTATTCTGTATGGAACCACGGAGGGCAAGTAAATCCGGGAATGAAGATAGATAATGCTTCGATTAAAGATTTTTATTCAAAGGTAGCATGTCCCTTCTCTGTTCAATAGGTATACACCATATGGCAGACTTACGCATTCCCTCTATCCAGCATCTTGCCCGCAATTGGCGCAGTGACCCCAACGTCGTCGCACGCGCGCTGGTCCGACTGGCGCTCAACCCACCGCGGTTCAATTACAACCCGCTCTATGGCGCTGTCCGCGACATGTTGGTGCTTGGTGTTCCTTACGACGATGTTGTGAAGGGCATTCAGAAAATCAAACGTGAAAAAGTTCGCCAGAACTTGCTCGGCGTGCTGCCGCTTATCCGTGACCATTTCTCAGGCGTGTCTCCTGATTTCTTTCAGACTATCGACAAACGCTACTATCCAGTTGGGCGCGGACTTATGGTGCCGTTCGAGCCGCCAATGATTTACGGCGTCGGAGGCCAACTCTATTTCCCTTGGTTCAGCTTCTGGCGTAAGAACCCCCTTGCGAATGACCGGCTTTCGTTGTTCGTCACGCTGGTCGACGAGATTTTGATGCAGGACCCTGATTTAGAAACGGCGCGGTTCGAGATTTTGGATTTTAGTTGTCCCAGTCCAAAGCAGGCGCGCGAGCTTCGCGTTATCGATGCTCGCGACATTCCCCGCTTGGATAACCACCGCAAGACCGAAATGCTGGAGTGCTTTGCCGCAGGCTACTTCCGGGCGCTTGAAGAGCTTGCGGGGCCCCGCCCGCCCCCTCCCGGCGGACGGCAGGACGATCGTGCGCCCGATCCAAATCAGCCAGGGCTTTTCGACTAGATGCGCTGAAAGTTATTGTTCGGAAGGCTTGACCATCAATCACTTTAACGGGCCTTGGGCACCATGGACTCGCCCCAGGCTCGTAAGCGAGATCGTTGACAGCGCGGTAGCTTGGTCGGTTTCGGATGTGCACGGACCTGGTCGGTGTGCAATGAGCTTCCGGGGTCTGCGTGATCGGGAGTTGCGCTAGCTGACCTTGCATCCGTGCCACGTCAAAAGATGCAATAGTTCGGATTGTTTGAGTATACGTCAGAACTCTTGGCCGCTGCGGCTGACGCTCCTTTTTGAGGCGCTTTTTCTTGCTCTTGTGCGCCAGCGGACGGTCATCTGTTCAGCGGAGCGCGGGTCGGGCAGGCTACTTGGCTCGTGGCGGAATCCCCTTACGTCTGACCTGCGCTTGCCATTTGCCGCGTAGCCGTCTGATCGTCGCCATGAAGCACCTCCTTGGTTTGTGCCTCTGACGCGTAGGACGCCCCTCAGACGCCGCCAAGAAGGTTTCCGATGTCGAGTGTGATCAGAGCGTGCCGCAATCGTCTGGGGCGCTCTGCAGGGCCTTAGCAAGCGCTATGGGCCACCAGTGGGATCAAGGACTTCCGGACAGCTGGAGAGGCGAGAGAGCGCTGCATTAATTAGGCAGCCAGCTGTCGCTTATAGCTCCCTTCAGTTCCGGCATCCTAATACTGCTCGTGCTCGCTATCCAATTCGCCTACCAATCGGAATCGTAGGGCTTCCGCTTTTACGCGACATCTCCTAATCCTAGTCCAAAGTGCGCTGGTGAACGAGACGGATTGCATTATGAACGCCATACGAGGGAACATATTTCTATCCCACGCATCTGAGGACAAAGAATTTGTTCGCACTATTTATGATCGGCTAGATGCGGCTGGTGTCTTTTATGATGTCCGAAGCATCGATGCGGGCGAAAAGACCATCGAAGCCATGGAATCTGGAATTGAAAAGTCCGCGGTTTTCGTTTTCTTCCACTCGCCACATTCAAATAAACCGTGGGTTAATTTTGAACAAGATTTGGCCAGAATACATTCAATCATAAAAACCGGTGTAAAGATTCTCGTTTGTCCGCTATATGAAGAGTCATATAAAACGCTTCCGCTGTGGATGCAGCAGTATATGACGACAACGCCGGCTTACCGTGCCAGCGATATTGTTAGAACTATTATCCATCTCCAAACGATGTCTATTCGTGAACAGAAAGATGCTCGCGAGATCTTTGTGGGTCGAGAAGCCCTGTTAAGGCGTGTCGAGCTTGAGCTGTTGTCTGCGCCTTCCCGCATAGGAACCCCTGTCCAGCACATCATCTTGTCCGGCCTGCCCGGTATGGGAAGAACGACATTCGCCACCAGCGTAGTCGAGAGTTCGTTCTCCGCAATGCGTCCAGCTGGTCCGGCCTTCGACCTACCTGATATGGCTGATGCCGTTGATCTCTACCTGCGTCTCAAAGAAGACCTTGACGGTGCAATGTCGAAAGAAGAGATCGAAAGGCAGATCGCCGCCTTTCAGGGCCTCGACGTGGACAGGCAAGTTGAGCTGATTTTAAAGGCGCTCAGTCATTGGGCGGATTTGAACCAGGTCGTGGTGCTAAAGACCAGATGGGGGCTTAGAGACCGATCTCGACAGCTGAAACCGTGGATTTCCACCTTATTCAAATCATCACAAGCAGTTAGAAATCTGCGTATCATATACATCTCTGAGCGGCGCCTTCCACCAGAAGAAACAGCTCAGTTTCTGAATGTGATGCAATTCGAAGTTGCCGAGTTAACCGATGAAGATATTCAGTATATTCTGAGTAAAAAGACGGATCGAAGATTTTTCGACGCAAATCTTTCCGCATATATAGCGACAAAGATCAGAGGCCATCCGGCGACGGCGCACTACGTATCATTTCTAACCAATGGAGGAATGAGTTTTGATACGATAAACTCTAACCCGACTCCAATATACGCCTTCCAAGATCGAACCTTGGAAAGCATATTTCAGAGTAAATCTTTGACAGTTCTGCAAGAATCGCTACTTGAGGTTCTTGGTTGGTTCCCTCGATTGCCCTTTTCGGTGCTTGAAAAGGTGTTCAACGATACGAATAGATCGAACTTAACGCAGGAAATATGGGGTCTGCTAGATTACTCGTTGGTTATACTTGGTGATGGCGGATACTATCGCGTTCCGGAGGTGGTGTCATCTCGGATTAAGAGATTGCCGGGGTTGCGAGCGACCGAGATATTCAAAAACGTCCGTGACATTATACAGGAACAGGTCAAAGAAGGCGTTCTCGAATCGGAGCTTATTGATGCGCTGATCATATCGGTGGTTGAGACCGGAGGCGATTTGCCGAAGGAGCTTAAAGGAATATTGACTAGCGCGTCACTGCTCAGCCTGGTTCAAGAGCAATTTTTGGCAGTTCGTGCTATGAAAGGTAAGAACCAAGAAAAATACATTCGGATATATAATCTCTCCAAATTAGCATTTGTGATGAAGGCATCAGATGATGCTGTAGAGCAAATCCTATTCACGGGCGGCGACGCTGCTATACGCGGCGGACAATATCCCGATGACATAATCGATTTTATGAGCAAAAAGGCTCTTCCGTCCGTATATTACTTAATTGGCAGCTACGCGTTCTACTCTGAAAAGAATTATGACAAGGCGGTAGTCAATCTGGAGAAGGCTCTGAAACTAAAACACTTCAGGGTTAGGAATACACGCCTTCTAGCAAAGTCTTATATCAGGCGCCAAAGTTTTCATGAGGCTTATGAAGTTTTGGGGAGGCTTCCTGAAGCCCAGCTGTTCAGAGACTCTAGCTTACTTGTCCTGAAAATAAGAGCTCTCAGGGGTATGCGGCTCAACAAAGAGGCGGAAGAGCTGGAGGCGCAGCTTCAGAAAGTTTCCGACGAGTTCGGAAACGTTGCACTCTATTTGGCGGGGCGCTCGCTTCGAGAGGGGCGTTTTGACACAGCGCTCAAACATCTTGAGAAGGCAAGAGAGTCTCCTCGCGTCAACCAGCTTAGCATCGCGCTATTCGAGTGTGCTATATCGATAGAGAGGGGAGACGCTTCCTCATTGCCCCAAACCGTCGAACTGGCCATTTCGGCCGGACGGCAGTTTGATGCGTGGCAACTTCAAGCAAGGATGGCCCTGTCTGAAGGCGATTGGAAGACAGCCTTGGCTCTAATAAGCCAGATCAGTCGCAAGGACTACTTCGATCTAGCACTGGAACAACGTGCCCTTAACTCGAAAAAGGCAAGCGAGGAGGTTACCCGCGATGCAGCCGCGCTAGCGGACATTGATAGGCGGCTGCTGGAGATCATGGTGCTGAGCGTCAAGGTTCCGGAGGGCTTTCGGGACGCTTAAGAGGCACGATTCCGATAGGATTCGCTTCGCCAGCATGCATCTGCACGTATATCGATGCTGTTAAGAGCCGGCTGATCGAGGTCGGAACACGGGGCCGAAATTCAGGAGTGGATCGCTTGGGCACAAGCCCATGTTGGCCGCAGAGATACTCTCAATCGTAGCTTGCCGATCCTGCAAGCGAGGAGGACGCTCTCAGATCACGATGGCAATATCCGGACAGGTAGCCTGCGAGTGGCGGGATCGTGCCGTTGACGGCGACGCTGACGTTCTGAGATCGCAGGCTTTTTCGGAAACCTAAGCCAGGCAAAGCTCCCCGGTTTTGAATGCAATTTCCACCGGCACGCTTCGGAGGGCAGCGCTCTATCCAGCTGAGCTACGGGTGCTTTCAGGATCGGTGATCCGGAAAACGAACCAGCCGGGTAACCGGCCAGCCACGGCTTCTTAGCGGAAGCAGGCGCCGGCTTCAACGGGCAATCGCGGACGGGCTCAGATTGCCGTAGCAGCCCAGACGGTGTCCCGTCCGGCGGCCGCGCCTGCTCATTCCGTCATGGTGAGCACTGCCTTGCCGCTGATGCTGCGCTGCCGCAGCGCGTCGAGGGCTTGGCCGACGTCCCGCCACGGCACGGTCAGGACCACGCGCGTTTCGAGCCGGCCGGCTGCGATCAGCGCGAGCAGCGAGCCGATGTCGGCGCCAACCTCCGGACCGGAAGTGTAGTAGGCGAAGGTCTGCAGCCGCGCGCCTTCGTGACCCGGAACGAACTGGCGGAAGCCGATCGGCGTGAGTTCGCCGCTGCTCGAGCCGAACATGACGACGGTTCCGCCGGGCGCGACGCGTTCGATGGCGTGGGCGAGGCTGTCGCCGCCGACCGACTCGGTAATCAGCGAGAACAGTCCGTCGGCCAGCTCGATCCTTTCGACGACGCGCTCGGCTCCGAGGCCGCGGAGATCGTCGGCATGCCGGGTGGCGGCGACCGCCACCACCGACGCGCCCTGCTGGCGGGCGATCTGGATCTGGAAACGGCCGACCGCGCCGCTTGCGCCGGTAATTAGGACCCGCCGGCCGGCCAGGTCGCCGCCGTGGCGCAGGGTCCGCAGCGCGGTCGTGCCGGCGACCGGAACGGTGGCGGCGGCGACGAAGCTGACATCGTCCGGCAGCACGGCGAGGTGGTCGGTTGGAACGGCGACATTTTCGGCCCACCCGGCCTCGTCGACCAGCGCCGCAACCCGGGCGCCGACGGCCGGCCCGGAGCCGTCGGCCGCAGCACGCTCGACGACCCCGGCGACGTCCTGGCCAGGCACCCAGCCGTTCGGGCGGATGTTGAGCAGGCGCAGTTCGCCGCGATTCAGCGAGACTGCCCGGACTGAGACCAGCGCCTCGTGCGGGGCGGGCTCGGGCTCGCCAAGCTCGGCGAGCTTCAGCCCGGTGGCGCTATCGGAAGATGTGACCAAGGCGAGCATGGCGTCATGCCTCCTTGCTGCGGCGTGCCATGCCTCGGACGTGCCCGGCTTGGAGGGACAGGCGCGGGGCGGAGGGTCTCGGAGCCCAGCCGCACGTCGAGGCAGCGGGCCGAACAGGCCATGGCCGCTGACGATGCGATCCAACGCCCGGTCTTTCAGCACGGCCGCCGGGCGTCTGAACAATCTTTCTCATCGTCTTTGCAGGCTCCTGACTCATTCGCAAGTCGGAGCCTATCGACTTTGCCGACGGAATAATTTAGCTATCATGTCACCTGATCGCTAAAATCAGTCAAAATGAGACAGCCGCTCCGCTACCCCTGGCCGAATTTCGATCCCGATGACGTCCTCGCACCGGCAATTGCCGTGCGCGTCGACGTTCCCGAGACCAGGGCGGAGGTGCCGGACCATCGCCACCGCAAAGCGCAACTCGTCTTCGCTCTGGGAGGTGGCGTCACATGTCGTGTTCCCAGCGGCCTGTGGATGGTGCCGCCTCATTGCGCGGTGTGGATTCCGGGCGACATGGAACACAGCAACGTCGCGACCGCCAATGCCCGGATTTTTTTCGTCTATATCGAGCCGGGAGCCACCGACCTGCCGGACCGATGCTGCACGCTTTCGATCTCGCCGTTGCTGCGCGAGCTCATCATCGAGCTGGCGGATCGCGGTGAGGGCTATGACGCGAGGGGCGAACTCCTGACCAGGGTACTGCTATCCGAACTGCCGCGCATGCCTGTCCAGCAGCTACACCTGCCGATCTCGTCCGAGCCGCGCTTGAGGCGCATCGCCGCGGCGCTGGCGGAAGATGCTGCCGACCGCAGCACCCTGGCGGAATGGGCCAATCGCGTCGCGCTCAGCGAGAGCAGTCTCGCACGTCTTGTGGTAAAGGAGACAGGGCTGACCTTCGGGCGCTGGCGCCAGCAATTGCACCTGATCGTCGCGATGCGCGAGCTGGCCTCCGGCGCCAGCGTGCAGCAGGTTTCGGCCGATCTCGGTTACGAATCGGTCACCGCCTTCATCACCATGTTCAAGAAAGCGCTTGGCAAGCCGCCGGCAAAGTATCTCAGCGGTATCGCGCAAAACGGCGGTTCTGCGTTTGTCTCCTGATAAGCCCGCATACGACTGACTGAAGTTGTCCATCCCGGTGAATGAGCGCCGATCCGGACCGTGGTTGGCAACTCCCCGATCCGCCGCCCGCCGGACGTCAGCCGTCACTGCTCCTCGGCATACAGCAGCCGCGTCTTTGCCTCCGAGGTCGGCAACAGGCTGCGCTGGATCAGCGCCTCGACATGGTCGTTGCGCTGGCGCGCGCTGTCGGCGCCCATCACCACGATGATCAGCCGGTGTCCGTCCGCATTATAGGAGGTAACGATGTTGAAGCCGGAAGCTCTGATGTAGCCGGTCTTGATGCCGTCGACGCCGCGCACCCGGCCGAGCATGTCGTTGTGGCCGCGCACCAGCCTGCCGCGAAACATGAAGTCGCTTTCGGAGAAATAGTGGAAATGCTGCGGGAAGCGGGCGTGCAGCGCCATGCCGAGCACCGCCATGTCGCGCGCGCTCGTGTGCTGGTCGCCGTCCGGCAGGCCCGAGGCGTTGCGGAACACGGTGCTGCTCATGCCGATCTGGCGCGCCTTGGCGGTCATCATGCCGGCGAATGCCTCTTCGCTGCCGCCGAGATATTCGGCAACGGCGACCGCCACGTCATTGGCCGATTTGACGACGATGGCGCGGATCACCGAATCGACGTCGATGGTCTCGCCGCGCCTGAACCGCAGCTTGGTCGGCGGCTGCCGGGCGGCGTTGTCCGACACCGGAATTTGCGTCTCCTTGCTGATACGGCCCTGGTCCAGCGCCTCGAACAGAAGGTACAGCGTCATCATCTTGGTCAGCGACGCCGGATAACGCGGCGCCGTCGAATTGACCTCGAACAGCGTCTTGCCGGTGCCGGCATCGATGACCATCGCGGCATATTTCTGCGGCGGCGCCGGCACCGCCAGCACGCTGTCAGGGGGCGTCACCGTCGTACAGCCGGCCGCAAACAGCAGCAGCATCAGCACCGCGACGTAATTGTGGATGAGCGAAAAGAAGCGGAAGGCGGACAAGTCGGTTCCGAAGGCAGGCTGTTTCTGAGACGAGGCGAAGCTATCTTAACGCAAAGGCACAGTCCATTTGGTTAATATCGCCGCGCCCTGGAATGGTGCCCTGTCCACAGGCAGACGTGGCGGCTGTGCCAAGCCGTCCGATGCGAATTGCCGGCCGCCGCGCTTGCGCAAGGGGCGGCGAGTGGGCTTTGCTGGCGCCGGCAGAATCGGGCCGCCAGAATCGGGCTGGCAGAATCGGTAGGTGCGCACATGGATACGGTCACGATTACGGCAAAGGGGATTTCGGTATCGGTTGATCTTGCCGTCGGCCATCTCGCCGACATGGCGATCGAGATCGACGGCCGTCGGCTGAAGCCGCTGCATCGCGCACCCTGGGTCGAAGAGCCGCGCGAGACGCTGCCGAAAGATCTGCCTGAAGGGACGGTCCACCTGTCCGGCGATTTCCTCTGCGCGCCGTTCTCGACCAGCGACGTCGAAGCGGCACCTTTGCATGGCTGGCCGGCCAATAGTCGCTGGGACGTCGTCGACAGCGCAGCAACGGCCGATGGCTGGCGCGCCGTCTTCCGTCTGCAGCGTCCGGTCATGGGCGCGACCGTCGACAAGATCCTGACCTTGCGCGACGATCATCCGTTTTTCTATCAGGAGCACGTCTTTTCCGGCGGCGCCGGCGCCATTCCCGTCGCCCATCACCCAATGACGGGGATGAAGGCCGGCGGCAGGCTGGCCTTCTCGCCGAAGCGCCTTGCCGCGACGCCGAGCGAGGCGCCGGAACCCGATCCGGCTCGCGGCCGCTCTTTGCTCGCCTACCCGGCACGGACCGCCGACCTGACGCGCTTTCCCGCCGCCGACGGCGGCATGATCGACCTGACCGCCTATCGCATGGACCAGCAGCGTGAGGACTTTGTCACGCTGGTCGAGGCCGATCATGGCGGGCCGGGCTGGACCGCGCTGGCGCGCCAGGCGGAAGCAGATCTCGTGCTGGTGCTGAAGAACCCGGCTGAACTGCCGGTGACCATGCTGTGGGTCAGCAATGGCGGGCGCGATTATGCGCCATGGAGCGGCCGCCATCGCGGCGTGCTCGGCATCGAGGATGGCCGCACCGCTGTCGGCCACGCCGCATCGCTCGGCGACAACTGGCTGAAGCGCGAAGGCGTGGCGACCGCCTTTGCGCTTTCTGAAGGGCGCAGCTTTTCGTTCCGCCATGTCATCGGCGCACTGCCGTGGCCGTCCGGCGAGCCGCCGCGCGACGTCGCGAGCTTACCGGGCCGCATGCGCATCCTGGCCGCCGACGGCGCCGTGCGCGACATTGGCTTCGACAGCGACTTCCTGCGGATCGGCAGGTCGGCCCCAGCTTGAGAGCTCGCCTCCCCACCTTCGTCATCCCAGGGCGGAGCAGGAGCGAAGCGACGTCGCGGAGACCCTGGGATCCATGCCGCGACCGTCGTCGAGGAATGCGGCGGAACAGAATTCTGCGCCGCTGAGGCGCCCTGATGTCACGGCATGGATCCCGGGGTCTGCGCTGCGTCGCTTCGCTCCTTGCTCCGCCCCAGGATGACGAAAGGGACGATCGTTTCGGGCAATCTCAAAGCTTTGCGATTTGCCGACGGACGGTCAAAATCCCTGAGCGAGGAAACTAATCTCGGGTTTGAAATTCCCGCGAATTGTCGCCAAGATCGAAAACACTCAGCCAGAAAGGCTCCAATGTCCGAGATCGCCCATATTGCTGCTGCCATCTTCAAGCGCGCCGGCAAGGCGCCGCGCTTCATCGTTGCCATTGCCGGTCCGCCCGGCGCCGGCAAATCGACATTGTCGGCAGGCTTGCACGACCTGCTGCCGGAAGGCACGGCGGAAGTCGTGCCGATGGATGGCTTCCATTACGATGATGTCGTGCTCGAGCGACGCGGCCTTCGCCAGCGAAAAGGTGCCCCGGAAACCTTTGATTTTGCCGGCTTCGAAACGCTGCTCAAGCGCATCCGCGCCGGCGAGCCGGATATCGCGATCCCGGTCTTCGACCGCAGCATGGAGCTGTCGCGCGCCGCCGCTGCGATCATCGCCGCCGACACCAAATTCATCCTGGTCGAAGGCAATTATCTGCTGCTCGACGAAGAGCCATGGACGCGGCTGGCGCCGCTGTTCGACTTCTCGATCTTTGTCGATGTGCCGCGCGCCGACCTCGAGCGCCGACTGCTGGAGCGATGGCACGAGCACGGCCGGTCCGACGAGGACGCGCGCGCCTGGATTGCTTCCAACGACATGCCGAACATCGATCGCGTGCTTGCCCGTCGGCGGCCCGCCGACCTGGTGGTTGGTGAACAGGCCTGATCTGTAAGGACTGTTCGGCCGGAACCTTAACACTTTCAGGCCGTTATCCCGGACACGGCAATCGTGCCGCATGAGGGAACAGTTCGATGGAAACCATGGCAAGAAAGCCTGCGCCCGCCAAGGGTAGGGCAACACGATCAAAAGCAACGCGAGCGAAAACCAGCGCCGGCCCGGCAGTGGCGGCCCGCTCCAAGGACGCGGCAAAGCCCAGCTTTGGCAAGGCGGCGCCGAAGAAGGTGGTGCCTGCCGCGGCCAAAGCCGCTGCACCCAAGCCCAAAAAGCCGGCAAGCAGCAGAGGATCGATCGCAGGCAGCGCAATGCGCACCGTCAAAACGACGGCCAACGTCGCCGCCGGTGCCGTGCTTGCGACCGCCAAAGGTGCGGCCTCGCTTGCCGCTTCCGTAGTCGGCAAGGGCTCGAAACCCCGGACCAAGGCAAAATAGCCGGGCCAGTCTGGCTTTCGATCAGGCTCTGGCCGGAATGGTGAGGCCCCTCTGCACCGCCGGCCGGGCAAGGCCGCGCTCCAGCCATGCGCCGACGCTGGGGAAATCGTCGAAACCGACGAGTTCCCGTGCCTCATAAAAGCCGATCAGATTGCGCACCCATCCAAGCATCGAAATGTCGGCGATGGTGTAATCGTCGCCCATGATCCAGCTGCGGCCCTTGAGCCTCGTTTCGAGGACGCCGATCAGCCGTCGCGACTCGTCGCGATAACGTTCCAGGGGGCGCTTGTCGGCGATTTCGCGCCCGGCGAATTTGTGGAAGAACCCGACTTGGCCGAACATCGGCCCGATCGAAGCCATCTGGAAGAACACCCACTGGATCGTCTCGTAACGCAGCGTTGCGTCTGCCGGGACCAGCTTGCCGGTCTTGTCGCTGAGGTAGAGCAGGATGGCGCCGGATTCGAACAGGCCGATCGGTTTGCCGCCCGGGCCGTCCGGATCGATCATCGCCGGTATCTTGCCGTTCGGGTTCAAAGACAGGAATTCCGGGGTCCAACTTTCGTTCTTGCCGATGTCGACAGCATGCGGCTCGTACGGCAGGCCAAGTTCCTCCAGCGCGATCGATATCTTCACCCCGTTCGGCGTCGGAAACGAATAAAGCTGGATGCGGTCGGGATGGCTTGCCGGCCAGCGCGTGGCAATCGGAAACGCGGACAGATCGGTCATCGAAACTCCTGGTCGGGGGGCGCCCCGAACGGCGCGGTCATGGCGGGTCGCAGAGAGTTAGGCGCGACGCCTGGCGCGATCAATATGCGCATGGAAAGTTTCACCGGCCCCGACGAAAGCCGGCAAGGGGTGCGGTTCAGACGGCTTTGACCGCGAGCACCGCATTGGTGCCGCCGAAGGCGAAGCTGTTGCTGATCGCGGTGCGCACCGCGCGCTCACGCGCCACGTTCGGCGTGATGTCGAGATCGCAGTCGGCGTCGGCTTCCCGGTAGTTGGCGGTCGGCGGCACGATGCCGTCGCGGATCGCCATCACGCAGGCGATCATTTCCAGCGCGCCGGACGCGCCGAGACAGTGGGCGTGCATCGATTTGGTCGAGGAGATGGAAAGCTTGTAGGCATGGCCGCCGAAGACACGCTTGATCGCCGCC
The DNA here is from genome assembly GCF_040318975.1 of Mesorhizobium sp. M0983. Classification (NCBI taxonomy): domain Bacteria; kingdom Pseudomonadati; phylum Pseudomonadota; class Alphaproteobacteria; order Hyphomicrobiales; family Phyllobacteriaceae; genus Mesorhizobium; species Mesorhizobium sp. M0983. Next base: position 107,177 of record NZ_JAMYNH010000010.1, read on the forward strand.
GTCTCGATCTGGTCGTTGGCCTTGGTGCCGGTGCCATGCGCGTTGAGATAGTCGACGTCTTCCGGATTGAGCCCGGCATCGACGAGGCAGAAGCGCATCGCCGCCTCCGGCCCTTCGATGGTCGGCGCAACGATGTCGGAGGCGTCGGCGGAAAGGCCGACGCCGGCGATTTCGGCAAGGATGGCGGCGCCGCGCGCCATGGCATGCTCATAGGTTTCCAGCACCACCATGCCCGCACCCTCGCCGAGCACAAGGCCTTGGCGATCGGCCGAAAACGGCCGGCAGGTGTCCGGCGACAAGACCCGCAGGGCCTCCCAGCCCTTGAGGATGCCCCAGACCAGCGGCGCATCGGTGCCGCCGGCGACCATGACGTCGGCGCGGCCGAGCCTGATCTGGTCGACCGCCGAGGCAATGGCGTGGTTGGATGACGAACAGGCAGAGGTGATGCCGAATACCGGCCCGCGCAGACCAAGATTCATGCTGACGTGGCCGGCGGCCGCGCCCGGCATTACTTTCGGCACGGTGAAGATGCCGGCGCGGTTCTTGCCTTCGAGCAGGATGGCGCGATAGCTCTCTTCGATTGCCTCCCAGCCGCAGACGCCGACGCCGACGATGGTGCCCATCCGATAGGTGTTGGCCGCGTGCGGGTTCAATCCCGCCTGCTGTGCCGCCTCCCGCGCGGCGATCGTCGCCAGAAGGCTGAAGCGGTCCATCGACACGACCTGCTTGCGGTCGATGCCGTGCTCGGGAAGCGTTTTGATTTCGCAACCGACCCTGACCTTGAGGTCATGCAGCTCGGAATTGACGATCGCACCGATTGCCGAACGGCCGGTGCGCATCTCATTCCATATTGCTGGTGCATTGGTGCCGAGCCCGCATAACCCGCCGATGCCCGTGATGACGATGCGCTTGTGCATTCAGTCAGGCTTTTTTCGCGATCAGCGCGCGAACCGCCTCGACCATGTCGCCGACATTCTTCAGATTGCTCCAGGCATCGACCGTGTTCATCTCGATTTCGATGCCATACTCTTCCTCGAGATCGAAGATGATTTCCGTCAGTTCCAGCGAATGGATGCCAAGGGCGGTCAGTTCGGTACTGGTGGTGATTTCCTCGCCGCCCGGCTCGGCATGAGCCTTGATCTTGGCGATGATATCGTTTGCCAGCTGGTCAGCCATTCGGTTTCTTCCCCAACTCTGTCGTTTCCCGACGCCAACTGATCAGCGCCCCTTTTGTCCTCGATTACGTCGTCATCGTCGCCTTTTACCCCCGCCAGGCGCCGATGACCGTACCAAGGTGGCTCCCTCTATAGAAACCGAAACGCTGTCAAGCAACAAGCTATATATCGACAAAGCCGCCGCAGTGCTTAACGTTGGTGTCGTGGACACGATCGCATATAGCTTGAGCTCAGTGCCGCCGGCCCAGCGCGTTGCCGGCGTCGCGCGGCTTGGCTGCGACTGGAACGGAGGCCGCACGCGTCTTCGGCGCTTGTACCAGGACGGCTCGGCCAAGATCCGCATGCCGGCAGTCTCGGCCGATCCGCTCGAAGCTGTCCTGATCAACACTGCCGGTGGGCTGACCGGCGGCGACCGTCTCGCCTGGCAGGTCGATGTCGGTGCCGGCGCCTCCGCAACCATAACAACGCAGGCCTGCGAGAAAATCTACCGCGCCGCATCCGATCGCGCCGAAGTGCGGGTGCAACTGACCGTCGGCGAAGGCGGCCACATTGCCTGGCTGCCGCAGGAAACCATCGTCTTCGACCGCTCGGTCTTTGCCCGCACGCTTGACGTGGAGCTTGCCGCCGGAGCCGAGGCGCTGATCCTGGAGGCTACTGTCTTCGGCCGCCTGGCCATGGGCGAACGGGCAGCGCAAGGCTATTTCCACGACCGCTGGCGCGTCCGCCAGGACGGAGCGCTGGTCCATGCCGAGGAGTTCCGCATCGGGCCCGACATTGCGGCCACCTTGAACCGTACGGCTGTGGCCGGTGGCGGCATCGCCGTGGCGACGCTGCTGATGGTGTCGCCGCGGGCAGAGGCTTTGCTCGAGCCGGCCCGGGGCATGGTCGGCGGCCAGGGCGGCGTCAGTTTCTGGAGTGTGCGGAAATCTGGCAAGCTTCTTGCGAGGCTGTTCGCCGAGGACGGCTACCAGCTCCGCAAGCGGCTGGTGCCGCTTGTCGAATTGCTCAACGGGCGGGCGGGCCTGCCCAAATTATGGTCACTCTGATTTCGATTATGCCACTGCAGGAAAAAGCATGAATCTGACGCCGAGGGAGAAAGACAAGCTGCTGATCGCCATGGCGGCGATCGTGGCCCGCAAGCGGCTCGAACGCGGCGTCAAGCTCAACCACCCGGAAGCGATCGCGCTGATCACCGATTTCGTCGTCGAGGGTGCCCGCGACGGGCGCGCGGTCGCCGAGCTGATGGAGGCCGGCGCCCATGTCGTGACCCGGGCGCAGGTGATGGAAGGCATTGCCGAAATGATCCACGATGTGCAGGTCGAGGCGACGTTTCCCGACGGCACCAAGCTGGTGACCGTGCACGAACCGATCAGATAATCACCAAAGGCGAGGAGAGGAAAATGCTTGAGCTGCGTCCCAACTGCGAATGCTGCGACAAGGATCTGCCGCCCGATGCGACAGATGCGGTGATCTGCACCTTCGAATGCACCTTCTGCGCGGACTGCGCCCAAAACGTGCTCGGCGGCGCCTGTCCGAATTGTGGCGGCAACTTCTCGGCCCGCCCGATCCGTCCGGCAGCGATGCTGAAGAAATATCCGGCCTCGACCCAGCGCATTCTCAAGGCAGAGGGCTGCGGCCCGGCCCGCAAGGCCGCGTGAGAGGCATGATGATCTCGAAGATGGAAGGTACGCCGATGATCCCCGCTACGATGAAACGCACAACGCTGTCGGCGGTCCTGCTGCTGGCGGCAGCTGGGCCAGCCTATGCCCATGTCGGCGACGGCACGGTTTCGTCCTTCACCGCCGGCTTCACCCACCCGCTCTCCGGCCTCGATCACATGACGGTGATGATTGCCGTCGGCCTGTGGGCAGCGCTCAAGGGCGGCAAAGCGATCTGGGCATGGCCGCTGGCTTTCGTGGGCATCATGCTGGCCGGCGGCGCGCTCGGCATCCTGCATGTGCCGATGGCTTTCGTCGAGCCGGCCATATTGGCGTCCGTCGTGGTGCTCGGGCTGCTGGTTGGGCTCGCCGTCGACCTTCCGGTCTCGGCCGGCGTCGCCGTCATCGGCCTGTTCGCGTTGTTCCACGGCTATGCCCACGGCACCGAGGTGCCCGAAAATGCGGGTGGGCTCGGCTACATGGCGGGCTTTGCCGCCGCCACCGCGCTGCTCCACGCCATCGGCATCACTGCCGGTTTCAACCTCGGCTGGCGCTTCCGCGGACTTGCCCGCGTCGCCGGGGCCGCCTGTGCCACGATTGGCGCCGGCCTTGCTTTCGGCGTCCTGTGAGGGCCGCAATGATCCCAGGTGAAATCATCACGGCAAGCGGCGAGATAGAGCTGAACAAGGGTCTGGCGACCGTCACCTTGAAGGTAGCCAACAGCGGCGATCGGCCGATCCAGGTCGGCAGCCATTATCATTTCTTCGAGACCAATGAAGGGCTGAGATTCGATCGCGACCAGGCCCGCGGCATGCGCCTCGACATCGCTGCCGGCACCGCCATGCGCTTCGAGCCGGGGCAGGAGCGTGACGTTACCCTGGTGCCGTTCGGCGGCAAGCGCGAGGTCTACGGATTTCAGCAGAAGATCATGGGCAAGCTGTGAGATCGAAGGCGTCGAGCAGTTTCGGCTCAGCCGGGCGGCTTGGCCGCCGCATAGATGACGACCTTTCCCGGATCGTCGAACTCCACCGCCAGAACGTCCTCGGTTTGCACTCTCCGCGAGTCGATGGCGTTGAACAGCAATGCGTTCGCCTCGATCTCCTTGCGCAGCTCGGCAATGTCGTCCCGATGTTGCCTGACCTTGTTTTCGATCGCCGGCGGCGGGCCGCCTTCGGTGCGCGCGGCGTCGGTAAGAAACACGATATCGACCTTGTCGAGCTTGGACGTCTTGCGCACGACAGCGATGTTTTCACGCGTGCGGTCGATCGCCGAGCTGACCTTGCCGGCTTCCGCATTTGTCTTGGTCTCTTCCTGGCCGACCTCCGAGCCGACGATCCGGTTGACGGTCTCGGCGCTATCGAGGCTCTGCGCGTTCAGCGCGGCGTGCGGAATGCTGGCTGCCAGAAACGCGGTCGCAGCAATCCCATGCAGCCATCTGGTGTCGGAGAAGGTGGTGATTGCCATCGCTCGTTCTCAGGCTCCTTTTCGAGGCTTGTGTCAGGGCGACAGGACCGAAACGTAACTTCCCCTGTGAAGGTTCCCTTTGCGATGCGGCGGGCTGACCGGGCGCCGGCCCGCCGCCTCGCCTCGTCAGCTGGCTTTCTTGGTGATCAGCGTCAGCGCGCCATTGGTGCTCATGCTGGCGGCGATCACCTGCGCCGAGGTGAGTCCTTTCGCTTCGAGCGCGGACTTGACCTCCGGTGTCGCGTCGATCGAGCCGCGCAGCTTCTGCAAATCGGCATCGCTGCGCTTAGCGATCACCTCGTTGACCTTGGCTTGAGTGTCCGCCGGCAGATCCTTGATATCGACGACATTGATCGCCTGAATGGTGGGCGCCTGCGGCTGCGCCCCGGGCGCGGCAGGAGCAGGAGCGGCCGGCGCCGGACTGGGCTGCTGCGCAGGCTGTTGCTGGGCGCTGGCGGCGGTTGCGAGCACCAGCGTGGCGGCGGCTGCCAGAAGGGTCGTTTTGCGCATGGATGTTCCTTTCCATCGATTGGCAAATGGTCGTTTTGGGGTGGCCCGCCCACCTCAACCGCCAAATGGGATCGGAAAGTGTCGCTCAGCGGGTCATTGCGTGACCATAGGATGGCGGCAATGTGGGTCCCGGCTTCGACAAGCGGTATTTTCGGGCTGTATTTCGGGAGCAATTGCTGATGGCTAAAATCACCCGCGCCGCCTATGCGCAGATGTACGGCCCGACCGTTGGCGACAAGGTCCGGCTCGCCGACACCGAACTGTTCATCGAGGTCGAAAAGGATCTCACCCTTTACGGTGAGGAGGTGAAATTCGGCGGCGGCAAGGTCATCCGCGATGGCATGGGCCAGAGCCAGGTTTCGCGCGCGCAAGGCGCGGTCGACACCGTCATCACCAATGCGCTGGTCGTCGATGCCACCGCCGGTATCGTCAAGGCAGATATCGGCCTCAGGGACGGCCGTATCGCCGCGATCGGCAAGGCCGGCAATCCGGATACTCAAGGCGGCGTCACCATCATCATCGGCCCGGGCACCGAGATCATCGCCGGCGAGGGCAAGATCCTGACCGCCGGCGGCTTCGACGCGCATATCCACTTCATCTGCCCGCAGCAGATCGAGGAAGCGCTGATGTCGGGCATCACCACCATGCTCGGCGGCGGCACCGGCCCGGCGCACGGTACGCTGGCCACCACCTGCACGCCTGGGCCGTGGCATCTGGCACGCATGATCCAGTCTTTCGATGCCTTCCCGATGAATATCGGCCTGTCGGGCAAGGGCAACGCGTCGCTGCCTGCCGCGCTCGAGGAGATGGTGCTCGCCGGCGCCTGCTCGCTGAAGCTGCATGAGGACTGGGGCACGACACCGGCTGCAATCGACTGCTGCCTGTCGGTCGCCGACGATTACGACGTGCAGGTGATGATCCACACCGACACGCTGAACGAGTCCGGCTTCGTCGAAAACACGGTGGCGGCGATCAAGGGCCGCACCATCCATGCCTTCCACACCGAAGGCGCCGGCGGCGGCCACGCACCTGATATCATCAAGGTCTGCGGCCTGCCCAACGTCATTCCGTCCTCGACCAATCCGACCCGCCCCTACACGGTCAACACGCTGGCCGAACACCTCGACATGCTGATGGTCTGTCACCATCTGTCGCCGTCGATCCCCGAAGATATCGCCTTTGCCGAAAGCCGCATCCGCAAGGAAACCATCGCCGCCGAAGACATTCTGCACGACATCGGCGCCTTCTCGATCATCTCGTCGGACAGCCAGGCCATGGGCCGCGTCGGCGAAGTCGCGATCCGCACCTGGCAGACCGCCGACAAGATGAAGCGCCAGCGCGGTTCGCTGCCGCAGGAGACCGGCGACAACGACAATTTCCGCGTCCGCCGCTACATCGCCAAATACACCATCAATCCGGCCATCGCGCATGGCCTGTCGAAGGACATTGGCTCGGTGGCGGTGGGAAAACGCGCCGATCTCGTGCTGTGGAATCCGGCGTTCTTCGGCGTCAAGCCGGACATGGTGCTGATCGGCGGCATGATCGCCGCCGCCCCGATGGGCGATCCCAACGCCTCGATCCCGACGCCGCAGCCGATGCACTATCGGCCGATGTTCGGCGCCTATGGCAAGGCGATGACCAATTCGTCGGTGACATTCGTTTCGAAAGCCGCGCTCGACGCCGGCCTGCGCGGCAGGCTCGGCGTCGACAAGCAGATGGTGGCGGTCGAGAATACCCGCGGCGGCATCGGCAAGCATTCGATGGTGCTCAACGACGCCACGCCGCATGTCGAGGTCGACCCCGAAACCTACGAGGTCCGCGCCGACGGCGAGTTGCTCACCTGCGAGCCGGCCACCGTGCTGCCGATGGCGCAACGCTACTTCCTGTTCTGAACCATAGGCGTTAGAACGACCGATGTAGAACATGCCGCGCCAAGCCTATGGACCAGCAACTCCCTTACGCCCACGACATTTTCCCGCATATCCGCATTGTCCTGGGCATGGTGATCGGCCTTGGCGTCACACGGCTGCTGTCGGGGCTCGCCCGCATCGTCCAGCATCCCGGCCAGTACCGGCTCTATCCCGTGCACCTCGCCTGGGTTGCGTCGGTGCTTCTGATGCTGGTGCATTTCTGGTGGTGGGAGTTCGGCCTGTTCCAGATCGAGAATTGGACCTTCGGCAAATACCTGTTCATCATCTTCTACGCCGTCACGCTGTTCCTGGTCTGCGCGCTGCTGTTCCCGGATTCGATGCTGGACTACACCAGCTATGAGGATTTCTTCTATTCGCGCCGGGCCTGGTTCTTCGGCCTGCTGGCGGCGACCTATCTGCTCGACGTGATCGACACGCTGCTGAAAGGGCCGGAGCATTTCGCCCATTTCGGCATCGAATATCTGATCCGCACGCCGGTTTTCGTCGCGCTTTGCGTCATTGCGATCCTGCTGCGCGACCGCCGCTTTCACATCGCCTTTGTCGCCGGCGCGCTCGTCTATCAGATATCGTTCATCCTGCGGCTCTTCGACACGATCGTCTGAGCCCCATTGGGGCGGCGGACCGGATAGTCTAGGCTTTTTGCGAAAGGCAGTCTTACATGAAGCTCGATATTCGCACCGACTTCACCAAATTCCCGCGCGCGGTCTCCGTCCTGGCCGCAGGCGAAGCCGGAACCACTACGCCATATGACAGCGCAGTGCTTGCTCATGACGAGCGGCATCTGCGCCGTCGCGCCATCGAAACGGCCCGTAGCGACAAGGTGCTGGTCGACCTGCCCGAACCGGTGACGTTGAACCATGGTGACCGGCTGGTGCTGGAGGATGGCCGCCAAATCGAGATCATCGCGGCCGCGGAGCCGCTCTACGACATCAGGGCCAGCGATCCTGTCCATCTGGCCGAGCTTGCCTGGCACATCGGCAACCGCCATCTCGCCGCCGCAATCGAAGCTGGGCGCATCCTCATCCTGCGCGACCATGTCATCAAGGCGATGCTGGAGGGATTGGGCGCCATTGTGAGCGACGTCTCCGAGCCGTTCAAGCCGGTGCGCGGCGCTTATTCCGGCCATGGCGGGCACGGCCATGCTCATGCCGAGGCGCATACGCACAGCCACGCCGAAGCGCATTCTCATAGCCATAGCGAATCGCATTCCCACAGCCATTCGCACGACCATGACCATGACTGACCAGCCTTCCAACATTGCATTGTTGCGGCTGATGGCGTGGCTGTCGCCTTCCTTCCCGGTCGGCGGCTTTTCCTACAGCCATGGCCTGGAACAAGCCGTGCATGCCGGGCTGGTTGCCGACAGCAAAGACCTCGCCGCGTGGCTGGAAACGCTGGTCGAGATGGGTTCCGGCTGGAACGATGCGGTGCTGTTTGCCGAAAGCTGGCGCCGGGCGCGCGAAGCCGGCGATCTCGTCGAGGTCGCTGCGCTCGGCGAGGCCTTAGCCGGCTCGCGCGAGCGTCATGCCGAAACCATGCTGCAGGGCGCCGCCTTCCTGAAGGCGGCCTCGGCCTGGCCGTGCCAGGTGCTGGACCGCCTGCCGGCCGAATGTGCCTATTGCGTCGCCGTCGGTGCCGTCGCCGGCGGCCACGGATTTATGCTGCGGGACGCGCTGGGCGCCTTCCTGCAGGCCTTCTTTTCCAACCTCGTCCAGGCAGCGATCCGGCTCGGTGTCGTCGGCCAGAGTGCTGCGATGACGCTGCTCGCCGGCTTCGAGCCGCTGGCCTTGGCGACCGCGGCCCGCGCTACCGGCTCGACGCTCGACGATCTCGGCGGCTGCGCTTTTATCTCCGACATCACGGCGAGTAGGCACGAGACCCAGTATTCGCGGCTGTTCCGCTCATGATCGTCCTCGCTTTCGCCCTCTCGCTGGTTCTGCTGCTGATCACCGCGCTGCATGTCTATTGGGCCATTGGCGGCATCTGGCCGGGCAGGGATGCTGCCTCCTGCGCCCGCGCCGTCATCGGCTTTCATGGCGTCGACGAAATGCCGGCGCCCTTCGCCAGCTTCGCCGTTGCCGCCTGCCTCGGCCTGGCGACACTGTGGCCGATGGCGCTCGAGGGCATCTTTGCCACGCCCTTTCCCAAGGCCGGGCTTGCCGCCACGTCGCTGCTCATCGCGCTGGTTTTCCTGGCGCGCGGCATTGCCGGCTTCACGCCGTGGTGGCGCCGGCTGACGCCCGAGCAACCTTTCGCGCGGCTCGATCTGCGTTATTATTCGCCGCTGTGCCTGCTGATCGGCCTCGGCTTCGCCATCCTTGCCTTCACGGAGTTCCCCGCATGATATCCCCGAACGGCCCTCTTCGCATCGGCATCGGCGGTCCGGTCGGCTCCGGCAAGACGACGCTCACCGAAAAGCTCTGCAAGGCGCTGCGCGACGAGTTCTCGATCGCCGTCGTCACCAACGACATCTACACCAAGGAGGACGCCATGATGCTGGCGCGCCTCCAGGCGCTGCCCGAAGATCGCATCATCGGCGTCGAGACCGGCGGCTGCCCGCACACCGCCATCCGCGAGGACGCCTCGATCAATCTGCAGGCGATTGCCGAAATGACCAAAAAATTCCCGGATCTCGACATCATCTTCATCGAATCGGGCGGCGACAACCTCGCCGCCACCTTCTCGCCGGACCTTGCCGACCTGACGCTCTATGTCATCTCGGTTTGCCAGGGCGAGGAGATTCCGCGCAAGGGCGGACCGGCGATCACCCGGTCCGATTTCCTGGTCATCAACAAGAGCGACCTTGCGCCCTATGTGAACGTCAATCTCGATGTCATGGAGAGCGACGCCGCCCGCATGCGCGGCAAGCGGCCGTTCGGTTTCACCGATCTGTCGCGCGGCAAGGGGCTGCAGGAGGTCATCGATTTTATCGTCGAGCATGGCGGCCTAAGGGTCGGCGCCGCCGCCAGCACGGCGGCGTAAGGCGACAGTGCTCGCCTGCACCAAACGAAATCGGTTGCGGGTGTTCCAGCCGCGCGGCATGCTCGCTCCATTCGCGGAGACATACGATGAGCATCACGCGCCTGCAGAAGGAAGTGCTGACCAACCTGCCGTTCTATGAGGAGCGCGTCGACCTCGCTTGCGCCTTCCGCTGGACGGCGCGGCTCAACATGCACGAGGCGGTGGCCAACCATTTCTCGCTGGCGGTCAACGACGATGGCTCGCAATTCCTGATGAACCCTAACCAGGTGCATTTTTCGCGCATCAAGGCGAGCGACCTGCTTTTGATCGACGCCAATGATCCCGACACGCTGACAGGCCCGAATGCGCCCGACCCGACGGCATGGGGCCTGCACCGCGCCATCCATCGCAACGTGCGTCATGCGCGCTGCGTCATGCATGTCCACTCGATCCACGCCACCGTGCTTGCCTCGCTCGCCGACTCGACGCTGCCGCCGGTCGACCAGAACTCGGCGATCTTCTTCAACCGCCATGTCGTCGACGCTCATTATGGCGGGCTGGCCCTCGAGGAAGAGGGCGAGCGCTGCTCGCAGCTTCTTGTCGACCCGAAGGTCAAGGTGATGGTGATGGGCAACCATGGCGTGCTGGTCATCGGCGACAGCGTCGCCGACACCTTCAACCGCATGTTCTATTTCGAGCGCGCCGCCGAAACCTATATCAAGGCGCTGTGGACCGGCCGGCCGCTGCGGGTACTGTCGGATGAGATCGCAGAGAAAGCGGCAAGGGAACAGGAAGACTATCCCGGCCAGGCCGAACGCCACCTCTCCGAACTGAAGGCTATCCTCGACGAGCAGGAGCCTGTCTACCGGTACTGAGCTGCGCCCTTCTCCCCGTCGCTATACGGGGAGAAGGTGCCGGCAGGCGGATGAGGGGCAGCGCAAGCGCCCGAAAGCCTGCGACGAACTCAAAACTCGGCCTGCCAGTGATCTCAATGCGCCCGGAAAGGGGCGTTAATTGTCAAGCTCGGCGCCGCCCCTCATCGCCCTGCCGGGCACTTCTCCCCGTACAATGACGGGGAGAAGGACGCTGTCATCGCTGGTTTCGCCAATCATCGGCGTTGCAGGAAGTCTAGCTTGAGGCGGCCTTTTCAGCCAAGCTTAAAGTCCCAGATGGGCTCGCAATTCGTCGGCGCTGTTGATGACAATCGCGCCCGGCGGCCCTTCCATCGGCGCCTCCGGCCAGAAGACCGTCTTCATTCCCGCCGCCAGCCCCGCCGTGGCGCCGGTCATGCTGTCGTCGACCGCTACGGCCTCGGCGGGATCGACGCCGGCCAGCCAGGCGGCGCGCAGGAATGGCTCGGGATGCGGCTTGCCTTCGCGCACGTCGTTGCGGCTGATGGTCTTCATGCCGGGGTAGAAAAGGCCGACCGCACGCAGATTGGCGTCGACGATCAGCCTGTCCGAATTGGACACCACCGCCTGCTCCACGCCAAGCTTGCGCAGCTCGTTGAAAATCTCGATCGCGCCGCTGCGTGGCCTCAGCGTTTGCGCCATCGGCAGATAGTGATCGTATTTGCGCACGATCCAGTCGTCGAAAGGCAGGTCGAGGCCGAACTCGTCGCGCAGCATCTCGTAGACCGGCCATGCGGCGATGCCGAGCACCCGCTCATGCAGGTCGGTTGGCGGGGCGATGCCAACGCTGTGCAGCGCCGCAATCAGCGCCGCCTCGTGCAGCGGTTCGCTGTCGACCAGCGTGCCGTCCATATCCCAGAAAACCGCTTTCAGCGTCATGCAAGGCTCCATTCTCCAAAATCCCTTAAAGCGTTTAGCGTGGGAGATAAACCGCCGCGGCTGCGAGAACTGAGCCCGTGCGACCAACACTGCCCGGATTATTTTGAGAGACTGCGTCGGCGATGGCCGCCTCGCTTGAAATACCAGATCCGGGACCTAAGCAATTGCTCTTGCAATAGGCAATTGCGCGCAAGTTCATTCCCTGCGAAACTATGAGGCTCCGCCCCTTATGGTCGGCGGAGTAGGGAGGCAGGACCTTGAATTCGCGGCAGGATAGCGGCGGCAACAGGCTGGACGATGCGGCGCGCGCCGGCTGGCTCTATTATGTCGCAGGCAACACCCAGGACCAGATCGCCGCCACGCTTGGCATCTCGCGGCAGACGGCGCAGCGGCTGGTGTCGCTCGCGGTCTCCGAAGGGTTGATCAAGGTGCGCGTCGACCATCCGATCGCCAATTGCCTCGACCTTGCGGCACGGCTGAAATCGCGCTTTGCGCTTGATCTGGTCGAGGTGGTGCCGAGCGACCCTTCTTCGTCCTCCACCGTCATCGGGGTCGCGGAGGCGGCGGCGGCGGAGATCGAACGGCGGCTGCGGTCGCCCACACCGATCGTCATGGCGATCGGCACCGGCCGCACGCTGAAGGCCGCGATCGAGCAGCTGCCGCCGATGGAATGCCCGCAGCACAAGGTGGTGTCGCTGACCGGCAATATCTCGCCAGACGGTTCGGCGGCCTTCTACAACGTCATCTTCACCATGGCCGACAGGGTCAAGGCGCGCTCGTTTCCGATGCCTTTGCCGGTCATCGCCTCCTCGCCGGAGGAGCGCGAGATGCTGCTCAGCCAGCCGATGATCCAGCCGACGCTGGCGCTTGCGGCCGAGGCCGACGTCACCTTTGTCGGCATCGGCGATCTTGGCCCGAAGGCGCCGCTTTACGAGGACGGCTTCATTTCGGAGGGTGAATTGAAGGCGCTGCAGAAGGCCGGCGGCGTCGCCGAGATCGTCGGCTGGGTATTCGATCGTGACGGCCGCATGATCGAGGGCATCACCAACGACCGGGTCTCGTCGGCACCGCTGCCGTCGCGCGAAAAGTCGCTGGTGATCGCGCTTGCCATGGGCGACCGCAAGCTGCCGGGCATCTTCGCCGCCGTCAACCGGCGGCTGGTCAACGGCCTCATCACCGATGAGCGGACCGCCGCCGCCTTGCTGGCCGGCGCATGATCTCAGAGCCGCTGGCGGTCGGAAACGATCAGGTGAAATCGAAACGCAGCTGAACCCTCGATAAAACGAGCGACATTATTGGTGCCGGCCACAAGGATCGTTGCCGTCGAGGAAGCCCATGTCGCGCTGGAGATGCGGCGGCAGTTCCCGGACGTCGAGATAGGCCCGTTTCCGCGCCGCGTGCCTTGCCAATCCCCGCGCCAGCCGTGAAAACCAGCCATGGGCTGGAGCAAGAAGCAGCTTTTCCTGTAATGTGGTCATGATCGTCAGCCTTCGCTATCTCTAGGCGTAATTGATCTTCAACACGGAATATCGGTAGGACCGGCCGGTGCCGCCAATCAAACGTCGATCATTGCCCATAAGGAGGGCTTATGCCGGAGCTCAATTCACGACAGCTGGTTTCGCAGCTTCCTCCGCTTCAGGCGATCCGGGTGTTCGAGGCGGTGGCGCGGCATCTCTCGTTCACCAAGGCCGCCCAGGAGCTTGGCATGACGCAGGCGGCGGCAAGCTATCAGATCAAGCTTTTGGAGGAGCGCATCGGCGCACCCTTGTTCCTGCGCCAGCCAAAACAGATCGTGCTGACCGAACCTGGCCAACGCCTGGCGCCCGCGGTCAGCGAAGCGTTCGCGCTGTTGAGCGGCGCCTATGCCGCCGCGCGCACCGGCGCCGATGGCGTGCTTTGCGTTTCGACGCTGCTGACCTTTGCCTCCAATTGGCTGGCGCAGCATCTCGGCTCGTTCCAGGTCGCGCATCCGTCGCTGGCGGTGCGCGTCGATACCTCGAACAGGGTTGTCGACTTTGCCAGAGAGGATATCGACATCGCCATCCGCTCCGGCGGCGGCAATTGGCCGGGCGTCGAGACCCATATGCTGTTCCGGGCCGACTTCACGCCGGTCCTTAGTCCAAAGCTCGCGGCAAGCATCGGCGGCGTCAACGAACCGGCCGACCTGCTACGGCTGCCGATCCTCGACCCGGGCGACATCTGGTGGCGGGACTGGTTTGCCGCCGCCGGCCTGCCGGTCGCGGAATTGGCCAAACGCACCGGCACCAGCATGGGCGCGCAGGCCTACGAGGCCAATGCCGCGATTGCCGGCCACGGCGTGGCGATCGTCACCAAGGCGCTGTTCAAGACCGAACTTGCCGACGGCCGCCTGATTCAGCCCTTCGATCTTGTTGGTGACGACGGCCATGCCTATTGGCTGGTCTACCCGACAGCGCGGCGCAACGTGCCGAAGATCCGCGCCTTTCGTGATTGGATCCTGAACGAGATCGCTTGCCAGTAGGCCGAATCCAGGCCACCCGGACAGCAAAGCTCCGGCTTTTGACGGCGCGATGAGCCCGACCCAACCCTTCTCCACATATACCGCGAGTGTCCCAGGCTTGCCGCTGCACGAGACCGCGTGCTGCGCTGCAGCAACGAATCCGGCTTGACATAATTTGCGGCAAGTGAGTAATTGCTCACAGCCAAGGCAAATGCTCATCTTGGTTCATGGGAGGAATTTTGATGAAACTTCGCACGTTCACCCTAGGCCTGTTGCCGGCCAGCGCGCTTGCTTTCGCCGCGCATGCCGAATCCATCACCATCGCCACGGTCAACAATGGCGACATGGTCCGCATGCAGAAGCTGACCGACGACTTCACCGCAACGAATCCCGACATCCAGCTGCAGTGGGTCACGCTCGAGGAAAATGTCCTGCGCGAGCGCGTCACCACCGACATCGCCACCAAGGGCGGCCAATACGACGTGATGACCATCGGCACCTACGAGGTGCCGATCTGGGCCAAGCAGAGCTGGCTCCTGCCGCTCGACAAGCTCGGCGACGACTATGACGTCAAGGACATCATCCCGGCCATTGCCGGCGGCTTGTCGGTCGACGGCAAGCTCTACGCCGCGCCGTTCTACGGCGAAAGCTCCTTCGTCATGTACCGCAAGGATCTGATGGAAAAGGCCGGGCTCAAGATGCCCGATGCACCGACCTGGGACTTCATCAAGCAGGCTGCCGACAAGATGACCGACCGCGCCAACGGCGTGAACGGCGTCTGCCTGCGCGGCAAGGCCGGCTGGGGCGAGAACATGGCCTTCCTGACCGCCATGTCGAACTCGTTCGGCGCGCGCTGGTTCGACGAGAACTGGAAGCCGCAATTCGACCAGCCCGAGTGGAAGAACACGCTGCAGTTCTATGTCGACCTGATGAAGGCCGATGGCCCCGAGGGCGCATCATCCAACGGCTTCAACGAAAACCTGGCGCTATTCCAGCAGGGCAAATGCGGCATGTGGATCGACGCCACCGTCGCTGCTTCCTTCGTCTCTGATCCGAAGAACTCCACCGTCGCCGACAAGGTTGGCTATGCGCTGGCGCCGGACAATGGCCTCGGCAAGCGCGGCAACTGGCTGTGGGCCTGGTCGCTGGCCATCCCCGCCGGCACGCAGAAGGCCGACGCCGCTCAAAAGTTCGTATCCTGGGCTACCAGCAAGCATTATGCCGAGCTCGTCGCCTCGAAGGAAGGCTGGGCCAACGTTCCGCCGGGAACGCGCTCCTCGCTCTATGCCAATCCCGAGTACCAGAAGGCAGCACCTTTCGCCAAGATGACGCTGGACTCGATCAACTCCGCCGATCCGACGCATCCGACCGTCAAGCCGGTGCCTTATGTCGGCGTCCAGTTCGTCGCCATTCCTGAGTTCCAGGGCCTCGGCACCACTGTCGGCCAGCTCTTCTCGGCGGCACTTGCCGGCCAGTCGAGCGTCGACGACGCCCTGAAGCAGGCGCAGGACGCCGCCACCGCGACGATGACCGAGGGCGGTTACATCAAGTAGGCTCCTCCCGGTGCCGGTTGCCAATGGCGACCGGCAACGGCCGCCCGAATCCCAGTTCGGGCGGCCGGCTTTCACACCGCTGAAAACTTGGCTGACCTCGAAGGGTGACCGTCATGGCTACTCAGCAGACCCGTTCGCTTGCCCGCTTCATGATGGCGCCATCCGTGGTGCTGCTGCTGGTTTGGATGATTGTACCGCTGGCATTCACACTGTGGTTCTCCTTCCAGCAGTACAATCCGCTCAATCCGATGCGCGACGGCTTCGTCGGGTTTTCGAACTACGCGCTGTTCTATTCCAACCCGGCATTCCTGCAGTCGATCCTCAACACGCTCACCATCGTCGTCAGCGTGCTTTTGATCACGGTGATCGGCGGTATCTTGCTGGCCCTTCTGCTCGATCAGCCGATGTGGGGACAGGGCATCGTCCGCATCCTCGTCATCTCGCCGTTCTTCGTCATGCCGCCGGTGGCGGCACTGGTCTGGAAGAACATGATCATGCATCCGCAATACGGCGTCTTCGCCGATATTGCGCGCTTCTTCGGCGGGCAGCCGATCGACTGGTTCGGGCAGCATCCGCTTTTGGCGATCATCATCATCGTCGCCTGGCAGTGGCTGCCGTTTGCGACGCTGATCCTGTTGACCGCGCTTCAGTCGCTCGACGGCGAGCAGAAGGAAGCCGCCGAAATGGACGGCGCCGGCTTCATCAGCCGCTTCATCTATTTGACGCTGCCGCATATGTCGCGCGCCATAACCGTGGTCATCCTGATCCAGACGATCTTCCTTCTGTCGGTCTATGCCGAGATCCTCGTCACCACCAATGGCGGCCCGGGTTATGCCTCCACCAACCTGCCCTTCCTCGTCTACCAGAAGGCATTGCTGGAGTTCAAAATCGGCCAGGCGTCCGCCGGCGGTATCATCGCAGTCATTCTCGCCAACATCGTCGCCTTCTTCGCCATGCGCGCCGTCGGCAAGAATTTGGATAAATAAGGGAGGAAACGATGGCACGTGCAGTCACCACCCAGCACAAGACGATTGCGACCGCGGCCGCCTGGATCGTCGCGCTGCTGATCTTCTTCCCGATCCTCTATACGATCATCACTTCGTTCAAATCGGAGCAGGAGGCCATCCAAGGCTTCAACCTGTTCCCGTCGGGAACCACGGAGAGCTATTCCGAGGTCCAGGCGCAGAACGGTTATTTCAAATTCTTCTTGAACTCGGTGTTCCTGTCGGTCGGCTCGACCGTCCTGGCTCTGCTTGTCGCCGTACCGGCGGCATGGTCGATGGCGTTTTCGCCAAGCAAACGCACCAAGGACATCCTGATGTGGATGCTTTCCACCAAGATGATGCCGGCCGTCGCCGTGCTGTTCCCGATCTATCTGATCTTCCGCGACACCGGACTGCTCGACAGCCGCATCGGCCTGATGGTCATGCTGATGCTGATCAACCTGCCGATCGTGGTCTGGATGCTCTACACCTACTTCCGCGAGATCCCGGGAGAGATCCTGGAAGCGGCGCGCATGGACGGCGCATCGCTCTGGAACGAGATCATCTACGTGCTGACGCCGATGGCGGTGCCGGGCATCGCCTCGACCATGCTGCTCAACATCATTCTCGCCTGGAACGAGGCGTTCTGGACGATCCGGCTGACCACCACTGAGGCAGCGCCGCTCACCGCCTTCATCAGCTCCTTCTCCAGTCCGCAGGGGCTGTTCTGGGCCAAGCTTTCGGCCGCCTCGACACTGGCGATCGCGCCGATCCTGATCATGGGCTGGTTCAGCCAGAAGCAGCTGGTCCGCGGCCTGACGTTTGGGGCGGTAAAGTAACGGGCATCGCCTGACGCAAAACGAAAAACAGCCCTTCGGGGGAGGAAATCATGGGAAACATCACGCTCAAGAACGTCTCCAAATCCTTCGGGGCGACGTCCATCATCCCCGGCCTCGACCTGGTCATCGAGAACGGCGAGTTCGTCGTCTTCGTCGGCCCGTCGGGCTGCGGCAAGTCCACGCTGTTGCGTCTGATTGCCGGCCTGGAGGACACCAGCGGCGGCACCATCATCATCGATGGCCGCGACGTCACCGGCGAGGCGCCGGCCAAGCGCAAGCTGGCCATGGTGTTCCAGTCCTATGCGCTTTACCCGCATATGACGGTGGCCAAGAACATCGCTTTCCCCCTGAAGATGGCGGGCGAGGACCAGGCGACCATCGACAAGAAGGTGAAGGACGCCGCCCGCATCTTGAACCTCACCAACTACCTAGATCGCCGCCCCGGCCAGCTCTCCGGCGGCCAGCGGCAGCGCGTCGCCATCGGCCGCGCCATCGTGCGCCAGCCTTCCGCCTTCCTGTTCGACGAGCCTTTGTCCAATCTCGACGCGGCACTGCGCGGCACCATGCGGCTGGAGATCAGCGAGCTGCACCACCAGCTCAAGACCACCATGGTCTACGTCACCCACGACCAGATCGAGGCGATGACCATGGCCGACAAGATCGTCGTGCTCAACGCCGGCAATATCGAGCAGGTCGGCTCGCCGATGGAGCTCTACAAGACGCCGAAGAATCTGTTCGTCGCCGGTTTCATCGGCTCGCCGAAGATGAACCTGATCGAAGGCGAGCCGGCCGCCAAATATGGCGCCAGGACAGTCGGCATCCGCCCGGAGCATATGAACATTTCGAAGACGTCAGGCGACTGGAAGGCGACCGTCGGCGTTGCCGAACATCTCGGCTCCGACACGTTTTTGCACGTCCAGGCGGATGGTGTCGGGCAGCTGACGGTGCGTGCCGACGGCGAACTTGCCGCCCATCACGGCGACACAATCTATCTGACACCGGACAAGACCAAGCTGCATCGTTTTGGCACCGATGGGAAGGCGATGCTGCAATGAGGCTCGGAGGTAAATCGGCGCTGATCACCGGATCGGCGCGCGGCATCGGCAGGGCGTTTGCCGAAGCCTACATGCGGGAGGGCGCGACCGTCGCCATCGGCGACATCAATCTCGAGGCTGCCGAGAAGACGGCTTCGGAAATCGGCGGCAACGCCTACGCGGTGAAGCTGGACGTCACCGATCTCGCGTCGATAGATGCGGCTGTCAAGGCGGTCGAAACCAGAGCCGGCGGCCTCGATATTTTGATCAACAACGCTGCGCTGTTCGACCTGGCGCCGATCGTCGAGATCAGCAAGGCAAGCTACGACAAATTGTTCTCGGTCAACGTCGCCGGCACACTGTTTACGCTTCAGGTTGCGGCCCGTTCGATGATTGCCCGCGGCAAGGGCGGCAAGATCATCAACATGGCAAGCCAGGCCGGGCGCCGCGGCGAGGCGCTGGTCGCCGTCTACTGCGCCACCAAGGCGGCGGTCATCTCGCTCACCCAGTCGGCAGGGCTCGACCTGATCAAGCACCGCATCAACGTCAATGCCATCGCCCCGGGTGTCGTCGACGGCGAGCACTGGGACCATGTCGATGCCTTGTTCGCCAAGTTCGAGAACCGGCCGAGGGGCGAGAAGAAGAGACTGGTCGGCGAAGCCGTGCCTTATGGCCGCATGGGCACGGCGCAAGACCTCACCGGCATGGCGGTGTTCCTGGCCAGCGATGAGGCCGAATACATCGTTGCCCAGACCTACAATGTCGATGGCGGCCAGTGGATGAGTTGAGGGGGCGAAGGCGCTCTTCTCCCCGTCTCCTCCAACGGGGGGAAGAGCCGTCCCGCTAAAGGGTAAAAGCAGATGTCCGTGAAACTCTCTTCTTCCATACTCGCCAAGCTTCCGCCCAAGATCGCCGGCCCGAAATACGATCGCGCCGCGCTCAAGGCCGGCATCGTGCATTTCGGCGTCGGCAATTTCCATCGCTCGCATCAGGCCGTCTATCTCGACGACCTCTTCAATTCGGGCGTCGGCCACGACTGGGCCATCGTTGGCGCCGGCGTCTTCGAGGGCGAGAAGGTCGGCCGCGGCAAGCTGCAGGAACAGGACTGGCTGACCACCGTGGTCGAGCAGGACAGCGGCCATATGAGCGCGCGCGTCACCGGCGTTATGATCGATTTCCTGATGCCGGGCGAAGCGACCGCAATCGTCGAGCGGCTTGCCGATCCGGCGATCAAGATCGTTTCCCTGACCATCACCGAGGGCGGCTATTTTATCGATCCGGCTTCTGGCGTGTTCAATCCGACGCATCCCGACATCGTTGCCGACGCTGAGCCGGGGGCGACGCCGAAGACCGTCTTCGGCCTCATCCTCGCTGGGCTGCTGCGCCGCCGCGCCGATGGCATCGTGCCCTTCACCATCATGTCCTGCGACAACATCCCCCACAACGGCCACGTCACTTCCGATGGCGTTATCGGCCTGGCGCGGCTGATCGACGAGGATCTGGCAAATTGGGTGAACGAAAACGTGGCCTTTCCCAATGGCATGGTCGACCGCATCACCCCGGCCACCACCGATCGCGAGCGCGGCATTCTCTCCAGCGAGTTCGGTCTCGACGACAATTGGCCGGTGTTTTGCGAGCCGTTCAAGCAATGGGTGCTGGAGGACCGTTTCACCGATGGAAGGCCGCCGCTGGAACAGGTCGGCGTGCAGTTCGTCAGCGATGTCGCGCCCTATGAGCTGATGAAGATCCGCATCCTCAATGGCGGCCATGCGACCATCGCCTATCCGGCCGGGCTGATGGACATCCATTTCGTCCATGAGGCGATGCAGGAGCCGCTGGTACGCGGCTTCCTCGACAAGCTCGAGCATGACGAAATCATCCCGACCGTGCCGCCGGTTCCGGACACCGACCTCGAAGATTACTACCAGCTCATCGAGCACCGCTTCTCCAATCCGAAGATCGGCGACACCATACGCCGGCTTTGCCTCGACGGCTCTAACCGCCAGCCGAAATTCATCATTCCGACCATCGCTGACCGGCTGAAGGCTGGCAAAAGTGTCACCGGCCTGGCGCTGGAATCTGCGCTCTGGTGTCGCTACTGCTTCGGCACCACGGATTCCGGTGCCGTCACCGAGCCCAACGACCCGAACTGGGGCCGGTTGCAGGGGACGGCCAAGGCGGCCAGGGACATGCCTGCCGCCTGGCTTGCCATGGAGGACATCTATGGCGATGTCGGCCGCTCGCCGCCGTTCGCCGAAGCCTTCGCCCATGCGCTCAAATCGCTGTGGGCGGACGGCGCGCGCGCGACACTGACGCGCTATCTCGCCGGCGACCTCTGAAGCCGATCCAGCGCGATGACGCCTGAACTGGTCATTTTCGACTGTGACGGCGTGCTGGTGGATAGCGAGATGCTGTCCGTCTCGGCATTGCTGGAGATGATCGCGCTTGCCGGCGGCAACGTCAGCGAGGACGTTGCCTACGAGCACTTCCTCGGCAAGAGCATGAAGAGCGTCCGCGAAATCCTCGCAAGCGACTTCGGGCTCGATCTCACCGACCAGCATCTGACCGAGATGCGCTCCGAACTGATGCGCAAGTTTCGCCAGGAGCTGAAACCGATGCCAGGCATGGCACAGGTCCTGCCGAAGCTCGGCGTGCCGTGCTGCGTCGCCTCCTCCGGCACGCTGGAGCGGATCCGCTATGCGCTCAAGGTTACGGGGTTGCTTGGGCTGCTGGAGCCGCATTTGTTCAGCGCTGCCATGGTGGCGCGGGGCAAACCGGCGCCCGATCTTTTTCTCCATGCGGCTGCTAAAATGGGAGCGGACCCGCGAAACTGCCTCGTCGTCGAGGACAGCCCGGCCGGCATCCAAGCGGCGCGGCTGGCAGGCATGCGCGTCCTTGCCTTCACCGGGGGCTCGCACACCGGCAACCCGGCACTGAAAGCGCGGCTTGCGTCGAGTGAGCCGGACTTTATATTCGCTGACATGCTGCAATTGCCCGATCTGATTGCAGGCCTGGGAGCGAGAGCAAGAACACCTTGACCAACAGTTTCGTTTGCGCGGTCGATGTCGGCACCGGAAGCGCCCGTGCCGGCATTCTCGACACCGGTGGCGCCTTGCTCGGCCGCGCCGAGCACCCGATCGCCATGCAACAGCCGAAAGCCGACCACGCCGAGCACGATTCGCAGGATATATGGTCGGCGGTGTGCATGGCCGTCCGCGCTGCCCGCGAAAAGGCGCGCGTGAAGGCTGAGGATATCGTCGGCATCTCCTTTGACGCCACCTGCTCGCTGGTGGTGCGAGACCGGCATGGCGGCCAGCTCAGCGTGTCGGTATCAGGCGAAAGACGCTGGGACACCATCGTATGGCTCGATCATCGCGCCATTGCCGAGGCCGACGAATGCACCGAAAGCGGCCATGCCGTGCTCGACTATATCGGCGGCGTCATGTCGCCGGAAATGGAGACGCCGAAGCTGATGTGGCTGAAGCGCAACCTGCCCGGAACATGGAACGAAGCCGGCTACCTATTCGACCTCACCGACTTCCTGACCTGGAAGGCAACCGGCTCGCTCGCCCGTTCACAATGCACGCTGACCGCCAAATGGACCTATCTTGCCCATGAAGCGACCGGCTGGCGGCGCGACTTCTTCGAAGCCGTCGGGCTCGGCGACCTTTTCGAGCACGGCAATCTGCCGGAAAAGGCAAGCCCGGTCGGTGCCGATATCGGTGCGCTTAACGCGCAAGCCGCGGCGGAGCTTGGCCTCACCGAAAAATGCCGGGTCGGTGCAGGCGTCATCGATGCGTATGCCGGCGCGCTTGGCGTGCTCGGAGGCTTCGCCGGCAACGCGAAGGATATCGGCCGCCATCTGGCCCTGATCGCCGGGACGTCGAGTTGCGTCATGGCGATGTCGCCCGATCCGCAGCCTTTCGCCGGTGTCTGGGGTCCTTACTACGGCGCCGCCCTTCCCGGCCTATGGCTGTCGGAAGGCGGCCAGTCGGCCACCGGCGCGCTGCTCGATCACATCATCCGCTGGCATGGCGCCGGCGGCGAGCCGGATGCCGCCATGCATGCCAGGATCGCCCACCGCGTCGCCGAGCTGCGCACCGCCGAGGGCGACAACCTCGCCGCAAAGCTGCACGTGCTGCCCGATTTCCACGGCAACCGCTCGCCGCTCGCCGACCCGCATGCCGTCGGCGTCATCAGCGGGCTGACGCTGGATTCCTCCTTCGACAGCCTGTGCAAGCTCTATTGGCGCACCGCCGTCAGCATCGCGCTTGGCGTCCGCCATGTGCTGGAAGCGCTGAACGAAAACGGCTATCTGATCGATACGCTGCACGTCACCGGCGGCCACACCAAGAACCCGCTGTTGATGGAGCTCTATGCCGACGCCACCGGATGCACGGTGGTCGAGCCGCTGGCGGACGAGGCGGTGCTGCTCGGCACCGGCATGATTGCCGCCACCGCTGCCAGGCTTTTTCCCGATTTGAACGCCGCTTGCGTCGCCATGCAGCAAGGCGGCAGGACGCGCGAGCCCAATCCGGCTGCCGCCGGCCGGTTCGATCGCGACTACCGCGTGTTTCTCGAGATGCATCGGCAAAGGCAGGCGCTGGACGCGATCCGATAGATCGGGATCGGCGGCTATCTCTGGTTCCAGCGCCGGACGACCGGTTCGTCAAGGCCGTGCTCATAACCGATCACGCTTACGCTGGCGGTATCCAGCACGAAAAGCGCGCCGTCTTGCGGTGGCAGGCCGAGCCAGCGTGCGGCTAGCACCCTCAGGAAATGCGAACTTGAGAAGACCAGGACATTGCCGCTGGCCTCGAGCAACTGGCTGACGATCCGGTCCGCCCTCGAGCCTACATCCGTGGCGGACTCGCCGCGCGGGCAGCCGTCGCGAAAGAGCCGCCAACCGGGACGCTCGGCGAGGATTTGCTTGGTGGTCAATCCCTCATAGGCACCATAATCCCACTCCGCCAGATCGTCCTTCTTCACGCCTGACGAGCCGAAGCCGGCCAGCGCACAGGTGTTGAAGGCGCGCTGCGACGGGCTCGACCACACCGCCGAGAAGGATAGACCCTTTAGCCGCTCAGTGACCCGCCTTGCCCCATCCTCGCCGGCCGGCGTCAGCGGTATGTCGGTCCGGCCGGTATGTTTTCCGGACGCACTCCATTCCGTCTCGCCATGCCGAACCAGATAGATTTCGGGAAACGCGCTCATCAGGCTGCCTTTCAAAGGAATCCACCGTGACCATAGCGGCTTCCATGGCCTCTCCAATAGCCTGCATTGAGCCGACTGGCTTAACCCTTCCGCAAGTCAGCCTCTTGCCACCGGTGCCCATTTCATAGACAAACCCGTCGTAATGCGGAATCCGGCCGATCTTGGCCATTTTCCGCGCTGAGACGCGGCTTCCGGCTCTTGCCGACGTGCCGCAATCGGATAGGCGGAAAAAATGTCTGCGATCGAAGCCGACGCTCGCGCGCCGGAAAACCTTTGGCGTCGGGAAATCAGGGCGATGCTGGCGCTCGCCTGGCCGATGGTGCTGACCAATCTCGGTCAGACCGCGATGACCGCTACCGACGTCATGATGATGGGGCGGCTGGGGCCGGACACGCTGGCCAGCGGTGCGCTTGGTGCCAACCTTTACTTCATGCCGCTGATCTTTGGACTTGGCCTGATGCTGGCGACCTCGCCGATGATGGCGACCGAGCTCGGCCGTCGCCGCCACTCGGTGCGCGACCTGCGCCGCACCGTGCGCCAGGGTCTGTGGCTGGCGATCCTCATTTGCATTCCGATCTGGGTCTTTCTCTGGCACGGCGAGGCCGTGTTGCTGGCCATGGGTCAGGAACCGGCACTGGCGCATCAGGCCGGCATCTATCTGCGCTGGCTCGAATGGGCGGTGCTGCCCTTTTTCGGCTACATCGTCCTGCGCTCGTTTATTTCGGCGCTGGAGCGGCCGGGCTGGGCACTGATCATCGTTTTCGTTGCCGTCGCCTGCAACGCCTTTTTCAACTGGCTGTTCATGTTCGGCAATCTCGGCATCCAATCGATGGGCATCGCCGGCTCCGGCCTCGCCACCACGCTGTCCAGCACGTTAATGTTCGCCGGCATGGCGGCGGTGGTGATGCTTGAGAAGAAATTCCGGCGCTATCGTCTGTTCGGACGCTTCTGGCGGGCCGATTGGCCGCGCTTCAAGGGCCTGCTGCGGCTCGGCCTGCCGATCGCCGGCCTGCTGGCGTTTGAGGTGACGATTTTCAACGCGGCGGCCTTTCTCATGGGCCTGATCGATGCGGCTTCGCTTGCCGCCCATGCGATCGCCATCCAGATCGCCTCGATCACCTTCATGGTGCCGCTCGGCCTCAACCAGGCGGTGACGGTGCGCGTCGGACTTGCCCACGGCGCCGGCAATCCGGAAGGTGTCAGCCGGGCCGGCTGGACCGCGTATGTCGTCGGTGTCTCCTTCATGGCGCTGATGGGGCTGGTGATGATCCTGTGGCCGCATCTCTTGATCGGCGCCTTCATCGATCTGGGCAATCCGGCTAATGCCGAGGTGGTGGCGCTTGCCGTGTCGTTCCTCGCCTTTGCCGCGCTGTTCCAGGTTTTTGACGGTGCGCAGGCGGTCGCCAGCGGCATGCTGCGCGGCCTGCACGACACCAAGGTACCGATGATCTATGCCGCGATCGGCTATTGGGGCATCGGCCTGCCGCTCGGCGTGCTGCTCGCCTTCCATTTCGGCTTCAACGGCGTCGGCATCTGGATCGGCCTGTCGTCCGGGCTGGCGGTGGTCGCCGCGCTCCTGCTGGGACGCTGGCTGCGGCGGGACAGGATCGCGCCGCCGCTGGTGTTCGGGCGTTGAATTGCTGGTCGCCCGCTCAGCGGGCCGCCGCCCGCTGCTCGAGCGAACGTGCGTATTGCGTCAGCGGAAAGCACATGACGAAGAAGATCAGCGCTACCAGCCCGTAGACTTTGAACGGTTCGAAGGTCGCATTGTTGATTGCGTTGGATGTCCTCACCAGCTCCTCGAAACCGATGATCGAGGTCAGCGCGGTCGACTTGATCAGCTGCACCAGGAAGCCGACGGTCGGCGCGCGGGTGATCGAAAACGCCTGCGGCAGGATGATCAGCCGGAGTTCCTGCAGATAGTGCAGGCCGAGGCTGGCGCCGGCGTCCCACTGGCCGCGTGGCAATGCATCGACGCCGCCGCGCCAGATCTCGGCGAGATAGGCGCTGGCAAAGAAGGTCAGGCCAAGCACCGCCGCGGTCCACGGCTCGATGCGCAGGCCCAGCATCGGCAAGCCGAAGAACATCAGGAAGAGCTGCATCAGCAGCGGCGTGCCCTGGAAAAGCGCGATGTAGCCGGAGGCAAACCGGCGCGCCCATTTATTCTTGGCGATCCGGAGGAACAGCACGATCATGCCGACCACGGCGCCGCCGACAAAGGCAGCCAACGACAACAGCACCGTCCAGCGCGCCGCCAGCAGCAGGTTGCGCAGAATATCCCAGAAGGTGAATTCGATCATGATACGCCGGCTCCGAGAAGCCGGCGTCCGCCGCCAATCAGCAGACGGCGCAGCCCAATCGACAGGATGAGATAGACCACCGTCACCACGAAATAGGTCTCGAAAGCCCGGAACGTGCGCGCCTGCAGCATGTCGGCCTCGTAGGTCAGCTCGCGCACCGCGATCTGCGACACGACGGCGGATTCCAGCATCATGATGACGATCTGGCTGGTCAGCGCCGGATAGATCACCTTGAGCGCCTGCGGCAGCACGATCTTGATGAAGACCTGGCGCGGCCTGAGCCCAAGCGCCATTGCCGCTTCCGTCTGCCCGGGCGGCACCGCGTCGAGTCCGGCGCCAACGATCTCGATCGTGTACGCCGCCATGTTGAGCGTCATCGCCAGCATGGCTGCCAGCACGGGATCGAGCCTCACGCCGATGCTTGGCAGCCCGAAGAAGATGAAGAACAGCTGCACCAGGAACGGCGTGTTGCGGATCACCTCGACATAGACGCCGATCGCCCGCTTGAGCAGCAGCGGGCCGTTCCGCCGCCCTGCGGCGCCGAGGATGCTGAGCAACGTTCCCGCCAGCGTGGTCACGGCGATCAACAGGATCGTCGTGGCCGCGCCGCGCGCGATCGCCCCTGTCGCCCCGGCAAGCCAGCCGAAGTCGAGGCTATAGGTCACCAGCCGTCAATCCTTGAGATTGGCGGGATCGAGCGGTGTCTTCAGCCAGGCCTTCGAGCTTTCGTCCAGTTTGCCGTCGGCCAGCATCTTGGCAACCGCATCGTTGACCGCTTGCTTGAGGCGGTCTTCCTTCTTGTTGAGGCCGATATGCGATGGCGAGGTGAGAAGCTGGAATTTCTGTTCCGGCTTCAGCGCCTCCTGGCGGGCGAGCACCTGGGCGCCGACATCGTTGCCGACCACCATCAGCTGGGTCTGGCCCGAAATGAAGGCCTGGATGACGGAATTGTAGTTGTCGAAGCGGCGGATGTCGGCCGAGGCGGGTGCTGCCTCGGTCAGCGAGGTGTCCTCCAGCGTGCCGCGATTGACGGCGATCGACTTGTCGGCAAGGTCTTCCTTGCCTTTGACCGCAAGTGCTGCCGGGCCGATGACGGCGATGTAGTAAGGCGCGTAGGCGGCGGCGAAATCGATCACCTGCTCACGCTCCTTGGAATAGCCGACGCTCATCAGCAGGTCGACGCGCTTGTCGGTAAGATATGGGATGCGGTTCTGGCCGGTCACGCTGACCAGATTGAGCTTGACCTTGAGCTGGTCGGCGATGGATTGCGCCACGTCGATGTCGTAGCCCTTGATGCTCATGTCGGCGCTGGCCGAGGAGAAGGGTGGGAAATCGGAAAAGATGCCGACATTGATGGCGCCGGCCTTGGTGATGTCGTCGATAGCGTCGGCATTGGCGGCCTGGGTAGTGAAACCAAAGCCGGTTGCTCCGAGCATCAGCACGGCGGCGATGGATGATTTGAGTTTCATGTGAAGTGTCATTGTCGTTCCCCTGCTGGAAGCTTGTTTGTGTGAGTGTAACCGCCGGCTCCAGCGCGGCGGTCGCCTTTGGGATTTTCTAGTGGACCATGATCGTCTCCGAAAACCGGTTCCCACTTTTCGGGATCATGGTCGAGCGTGTCAGCCCGCCTTGCTGGTGATTGCCGGGCTGAAGACCATCAGGCTGAGGATCTCGAACAGCACCTGCGCGCCGGCATGCGCCGTGTTGGTGGTCGCGTCATATTGCGGCGCCACCTCGACGACGTCGCCGCCGACGATATTGAGGCCCTTCAGGCCGCGCAGCAGCTCGAGCACTTCGCGCGTCGTCAGCCCGCCGACCTCCGGCGTGCCGGTGCCCGGCGCGAAGGCAGGATCGACGCTGTCGATATCGAAGGAGACATAGGTCGGGCCGTCGCCGACTATCCTGCGCGCCTTCTCGATAATGGCGGGAATGCCGAGGCCGGTCACCTCTTCGGCATGCACCACGGTCATGCCGGACTCATAGGTGAACTCCCAAAGGTACTCGGCCGAGCCGCGAATGCCGATCTGGATGGTGCGGCTCGGGTCGAGCACGCCGTCCAGCACCGCGTTGCGGAACGGACCGCCATGGTGGAACTTGGTCATGTCGAACAGGCCGCTGGTGTCGCAATGGGCATCGATATGGATCATGCCCACCGGCGCCTTCTTGCCGACAGCCTTCAGGATCGGGTGGCTGATCGAATGGTCGCCGCCGACAGACAAGGGCAGGACGCCGGCGTCGACGATCTGGTTGGTGCGGCGTTCGATGTCGTCATGGCTGGTCTCCAGCCGGTAGCGGCTCTGGAACGGCACGTCGCCAATGTCGGCGACTTTCAGCTCATGCGTCGGTGCGCATTCCAGCACATGATTGTAGGGGCCGATGCGCTCGATGGCGCGCAGCGCCCTTGGCCCGAAACGGGCGCCCGGCCGGTTGGTGACGCCCAGATCCATCGGCACACCGATCATCGCCACCTGAAGATCGCCGAAATCCGGATTGTCGGCGGCGATTTCACGATAGGGCGCCGCGAGGAAGGTCGGGATGCCGGAATAGGGCGCCAGCCGCGTGCCGGTCTTGGAGAAGATCTTGTCGGCGACACGCTGGAATTTCGGGTCGAACATTTCGCCGCCATGGCTCTCGCCGTATTTGCGGCGCAGCGCTTCGAGCTTGCCGCGGTCATAACCCATGTCGGTCCTCCATGGCTGGTGCAGCGCGGACGGCGGCCTCGATAGCCGCAGCCGTTGGCTGCCTGCAGATTTCACGTCTTGATGCAATGCTTGGGCAAAGTGTCCTGTAGCTGCATTGAAAAATCAATTGATATTGTTAGGGTGTTCGCTGTGAGAAAATCTCACAGAGCTTAGGTTCCAAATGGCCAAGCGTTTGCCACCGCTCAACCCGCTGCGCGCCTTCGAGGCGACGGCGCGCCATGCCTCGCTGACCAAGGCGGCGGCCGAGCTGAACGTCACCCACGGTGCCATCAGCCATCAGATCAAGGCGCTCGAGCAATCGTTGGGCGTCAAGCTGTTCGAGCGTGCCGGCCAGCGGGTGAAGCTGACGCCGCACGGCGCCGAATTGCTGCCGGCGGTGTCGACAGCCTTCGACGGCATTGCCGCCGCCACGCAGCGCATGACACGGCCGGCCAGCACCGGCGCGCTATCGGTATCCTGCGTGCCGGCGCTGCTATTGCTGTGGATGATCCCGCGGCTGGGCAGCTTCACTTCGCAATATCCGGATATCCGGCTGACGCTGATCCCATCCAATGATGCCAAGGACGTCCGCGCACCGCATATCGATGTCTGCGTGCACTATGGTGACGGCAGCTGGACCGATTGCTGGATGCGCAAATGGTCGGGTCTCGAACTGTTCCCGGTGGTCAGCCCGACGCTGATCAACAACCGCCCGATCCGCACCGTCCGCGACCTCGCCGATCACGTCTTCCTGCATGGCGACGACGGCCGCGAATGGCACACCTGGCTGGCCGCCGCCGATGCGCTGGACCTGGAGCGCGGCCGCCGCCACCATCTCGGCGACGCGCGCATGGCGACCGAGGCCGCAGTCCACGGCCATGGCGTGGCGCTCGGCGACACGGTGACGGCAAGCGGACTGCTCGCCAGGGGTCTGCTTGTCGCGCCATTCAGCCTTTCCGTGCCGGCCGTCGACGATTTCTACGTCGTCTGCCGCAACGAGATGCGGTCGGCGCCGATCGTGCAATTGTTCATCGACTGGCTGTTTGCCGAGAAAGAGCAGGCCGATCGCCGCGCCGACGCGCCGGTGGCAGGCCGCATCGGCTTTCGCCGCAAGCGTCCAGCGCTCAAGGTGGTCGGCGCCAAGACCGCATCCTGAGGCCGAAACTGCCGTGGGCGCCGCTTGCCGCAGGGGCTTCTTTTTGTCGGGCCAGCCCGCAAAGCGGGAGGCGCGTTCAAAAATTCGATGCTAAGAGGCATTTGGAGCAATTCCAGGAAAAGTGCGCAGCGGTTTTCCGTCCGGAATTGCGCTAGACAAAAGCTAGAACGAGCAGCGAAGGCGCATTGAGCGATGGCAAAGACCGATATAGCGCGGCGCGTCTACAACCACACCTGGAAGCTCGACCCGATCGTGCGTAGCTTGCTCGACACCGATTTCTACAAGCTTCTGATGCTGCAGATGATCTGGGGCATGTATCCCAAGGTCGACGCCACCTTCTCGCTGATCAACCGTACCACCTCGGTCCGCCTTGCCGAGGAGATCGACGAGACGGAGCTGCGCGAGCAGCTCGACCATGCCCGCACCTTGCGCTTCTCGAAGAAAGAGATGATCTGGCTCGGCGGCAACACCTTCTATGGCCGCAAGCAGATCTTCGAACCGGAATTCCTCGCCTGGCTGGAAAATTTCCGGCTGCCCGAATACGAGCTCTCCAGGCGCGACGGCCAATACGAACTCGCCTTCAGCGGCCCGTGGATGTACACGACGCTGTGGGAGATCCCGGCGCTGGCAATTATCAATGAACTTCGATCTCGCGCGGCCATGCGGGCGTTCGGGCCGTTCGCGCTCGACGTGCTCTATGCCCGCGCCAAGGCCAAGATGTGGGCCAAGACCGAGCGGCTGAAGGCGCTGCCCGGCATCCGCATCTCGGATTTCGGCACCCGCCGCCGTCATTCGTTCCTGTGGCAGCGCTGGTGCGTCGAAGCGTTGAAGGAGGGCATCGGCGAGGCCTTTACCGGCACCTCCAACGTCCTGCTCGCCATGGACAACGACCTCGAAGCGCTCGGCACCAACGCGCATGAGCTGCCGATGGTGTTCGCCGCGCTCACCAATTCGGAAAAGGAATTGAAGCAGTCGCCCTATAAGGTGTTGCAGGACTGGCAGCGCTACTACGGCGGCAATTTGCTGATCGTGCTGCCGGACACCTTCGGCACCGCGGCGTTCCTGCGCGATGCGCCGGACTGGGTCGCCGACTGGACCGGCTTCCGCCCCGACAGCGCGCCGCCGATCGAGGGCGGCGAGAAGATCATTTCCTGGTGGCGCGAAAAGGGCAAGGACCCCAAGCAGAAGCTGCTCATCTTCTCCGACGGGCTTGAGGTCGAGACCATCGAGGAGACCTACCGCCACTTCCGCGGCAAGGTGCGCATGTCCTTCGGCTGGGGCACCAACCTGACCAATGATTTCGAAGGCTGCGCACCGACCGAGACCAACCGGCTCGACGCCATCTCGCTGGTCTGCAAGGTCACCGAGGCCAATGGCAGGCCGGCGGTCAAGCTTTCCGACAATCCGGCCAAGTCGACAGGCGACGAGAAAGAGATCGAGCGCTATCTGCGCATTTTCGGCCAGAAGGACCGCGTGGAGCAGTTGGTGAAGGTGTGAGGTAGGGAACTCTTGCGTAGTATGAGTTCCTTCTCGCCCGCCTCTGTCCTACCGGACATCTCCCCCACGAGGGGGGAGATTGCGCCCTCATTGCTGCTTTCGCCAATCGCTAAAGTTGCAGAAGGAGAGCCGACGGCGGAACCGCCGATCTCCCCCCAAGTGGGGGAGATGTCCGGCAGGACAGAGGGGGGCGCCGCAGAGCGCTGCATTTCTGCAATCAGGCCCTTTCCCGGCCTCGTTGCTTCGGTGGCTCTCCTGTCACCCGCGCCCGCCTTCGCCCATGCCTCCGACCGCGGCTACGTGCTACTGCTTCCCACCGGCTACTACCTCGCCGGTGGCGCGCTCGCCGTCGCCGCCAGTTTCCTTGTCCTGGCGCTACTGCGGCCGGACTCCCTCGACCGCTTCTGGCACAAACGCCTGCCGCTTTTCACCTTCGGCGACGGCGCGCGGACTGCCGTCAGCCTGATATCCTTTGCCGGCTTTGCAATTCTCATTGCCGCCGGCCTGTTCGGTAGCCGCGATCCGCTCTCCAATCCGCTGCCGCTGACCGTATGGACATTGCTCTGGGTTGGGCTGGCTTTGCTGCAAGGGCTCGGCGGCGATCTCTGGTCGTGGCTCAATCCGTGGTACGGGCCTTGCCGCGTCGTCTCGCGCCTGTCCGACAGAACCGAGCCACGGCGGCCGCCCCAGTGGCTCGGCTATTGGCCGGCTTTCGTGCTGTTCTTCGCCTTCGCCTGGTTCGAGCTGATCGACCCGGCGCCCGATGACCCGGCGCGGCTGGCCTGGGCCGCCGGCGTCTACTGGCTGCTAAGCTTCGCGGCCATGCAGGTCTTCGGCTACCGCGGCTGGACCCGCAGCGGTGAGTTCCTGACAGTGTTCTTTTCGATGGTGGCGCGCTTCGCCATTGTCGAACGCAACGAGGACGGCCGGCTCAAACTCTGCTGGCCGGGCGCTAAGCTGCTCGAGGTTGCGCCGCTGTCGCTCAGCGGCGTCGCTTTCCTGCTGCTTGCGCTGTCGTCGGTATCCTTCGACGGCCTGTCGAAAACCTTCTTCTGGCTAGGCCGGTTCGGCATCAATCCGCTGGAGTTTCCGGGACGCACCGCCTTGATCGGCATCGGCAGTTTCGGCCTTGTGCTGACCTTTGTTGTGCTTGCGGCCGTGTTCGCGCTTGCCGTCTTTCTTGGCCAGCACCTTGCCGGCAGCAAGCATTCCCTCGCTCACGCCGCAGGGCTGCTGGTCCGGTCGATCGTGCCGATCGCGCTCGCCTACCACTTCGCGCACTATCTGACGGCGCTGCTGGTCGACGGCCAATATGCGATTGCCGCGCTCTCCGACCCGTTTGCGCTGGGCTGGAACCTGTTCGGTACCGCCGACATGCCAATTGAAGCCGGCGTCGTCGCCGGCGCCGGCTCGGCCTGGTGGCTGTGGAACCTCCAGGCCGGCGTCATCATAGCCGGTCACATGTTTGCAGTGCTTGTCGCCCACGGTTTGGCCGGGCGGCTGCATCCCGTTCCCGCTCGCGCCGCGCTCAGCCAGTTCCCGCTCACCGCGCTGATGATCGCCTACACCGTCTTCGGCTTGTGGCTGCTTGCGACGCCAACCGCCGGGTGAACGAGATGCGCGATGCCCGTCAATCGAACCTTGGGGAAAGCTCGCTTGCCACGTCAGAGCTTTGGTGATTTAGTTTGTACACATGCAATTTTCGGCCCTCTTAGCAAGAGTGGCCCGCCTCGCTACAGCCATTGGTCAAAGCTCAAAAACAAGGGGAACTGCCGTGACTGACAAGAATGGGTTTTTCGATCTCTCCAGATCCGCTCTCACCCGCCGCACGGCGCTGAAGGTCCTTGCCGCCGGCGCCGGTCTTGCCGTCGCGCCGGGCTTCGTGCGCTACAGCCAGGCGCAGAGCTCGGCGCCGATCAAGATCGGCTTCCAGTCGCACCGCACCGGCATCGGCGCCGCCTATGGCCGCTGGTACGAGAAGACCACGGCCGCGGCGGTCAAGGCGATCAACGATGCCGGCGGCATCAACGGCCGGCCGGTCGAGGTGATCATCGAGGATGACGGCACCGATCCCGGCCGGGGCGCCGAAGTGGTCGGCAAATTCGCCTCCCAGCACAAGACCGACATCGTCTACGGCACGCTGTTTTCGCATGTCGTCATCGGCTCGGCGCCGGCCGCCGGCGAGGCCAAGATGCCCTATTTCGTCGTCAGTGAAGGTCACCACGTCGCGTCGACCAAATTGAACCGCTACGTCTTCCAGCCCGGCATCACCGACGTGAAGAGCCAGATCCAGTCGATGGCGCCGTGGATTGCCGCCAATGCCGGCAAGAAGGTGACGCAGATATTCCCCGATTTCGCTTTCGGCTACGATCATCGCGACTACCTGCCGCCGGCGCTGAAGGCGCAAGGCGCCGAGGTCATCGCGCAGATCGCCATCCCGCCGACGGAATCCTCCTTCACCAAATATTTTCCGCAGATCCCGGCCGAGACCGAGGTGATTTACCACGTCATGGTCGGCCCGGCGGTGCTCACCTTCGTCAAGGAACTCGGCGAGTTCTACGGCTCCAACCGGCCGCAATTGTTCGGCTTCATCGATTCGCTCGAAGTCACCGACATCAACAGCCCCGGCCTCGAATTCCTCGACGGCAGCCATTTCTGGGAAGGCTCGCCACGTTATGCGCAGCCCGATGACTCCCCTGCACAGAAGGCCTATCGTGCCGCCGTCGGCATCGACGACAATGGTGCATCTGTCGGCGATCCCAAGGACGTCTCCACCGCCGCGCACATGTTCGGCTGCTGGGAAACGCTCTACGTCGTCAAGAAGGCGATGGAGGATGCCGGCTATAAGGGCCCGGAAGACCGCGCCAAGCTGGTCGAGGCGACCGAGGCGTTGACCGAGTTCGCCGAGGGGCCCGAGCATCCGCAGGGACCGAAAACCTTCAACGGCAAGATCCACCAGTGTTTTGGTATCCAGAACATCTCCAAGGTCGAAGGCGGCCGGCTGAATGTCGTCCACAAGACCAAGATCGAGGACGGCCTCTACGAGCCGGAAGGGGATTACACGACGCAGGCGCTGTGAGCTTGGCTGCTGCAGCAAGCGTGAGCGCCAAGACACCCCCCTCTGGCCAGAGGGGGGTGCTTCGCGCATCCGCCGGTGCTTAGCCGATGCACTTCGGACCCCACCTGCTCCTCGCCGCCCTCGAAGGCCTCGTCACCTCCGCCGTCCTGGCGCTGACGGCGCTTGGCCTGTCGCTGGTGTTCGGCGTCATGCGCGTCGTCAATGTCGCGCATGGCGAGTTCTTCATGCTGGGCGCGGTGCTTGCCTGGGCGATTTCTACGGCGATATCCGGCCATCCGGCGCTCGGCTTCCTGGCCGCCCTGGTGCTGGCGCCGCTGATCGTCGGCTTGATCGCACTGCTCGCCGAACGGCTGGTCCTGCGCCGGCTCAACTACAATCCGGAAGCCACCATCGTCGCCACCATCGGCATGCTCTACATCATCCAGCAATTGGCGCTGACCTTCTACGGCCCGGAGGCGCGGCCTGTGGAGCCGCCGTTCAGCTACCGCATCCTCCTGCCGTGGTTCGGCTATTCCGGCTACAAGCTGTCGATCATCGCCGCATCCGCGCTGCTTCTGGTCGCGACCTGGCTGGTGCTGACGCGCACGAAAATCGGCCTCATCATGCGCGCCACGCAATATGACAGCGAGACGGCGCAGGCCTTTGGCATTCCGGTGACCAGAGTCTATGCCGGCGTCTTCGCGCTCGGCGCCATGTTGGCGGCTGTGGCCGCGGTGCTGATCGTGCCGATCAGCCAGGCCCACTATCTGATGGGACAAGACCCGCTGTTGCTGTCGTTCATCGTCGTCATCATCGGCGGCCTCGGCTCGCTGCGCGGCACGGTCGTCGCCGCGGTGCTGATCGGCCTTTCCGACGGCATCATCTCGGTGTTCTTCTCACCGACGCTGGCCAAGATCATCGCCACCTTGCTCGTCGCCATGGTGCTGGTGTTCCGGCCGCAGGGCCTGTTCGGGACGGCATCGCGATGAAGGATGCTTCGCCGGCAAAGCCATATGCGCTGCACCTCGGCGTCATCGCCCTGCTTTTCGCCCTGAGCTTCGTCTTGCCGGAATACCATCACGGCCTGCTCGCTCGCATCATGGTGCTGGCGGTCTTCGCCATGGGCTACAATCTGCTGTTCGGCTATGTCGGGCTGCTCAGCCTCGGCCATGCCATGTTTTTTTCAGCCGGGCTCTATGGCGCCGGCCTCGCCGTCATTCATCTCGGCTGGAGCGTATCGGCCGCCTTTGCAGCCGGGCTTGCCTGCGGCGCACTTCTCGCGCTGGTGATCGCGCTGCTGGCGCTGCGCACCTCCGGCGTCGCCTTCATGATCGTAACAATGATGTTCGCTCAGGTATTCTATCTCGTCATCCTCTATCTCGCCGCCTGGACCGGCGGCGACCAGGGCATGGTCGTACCGCAGTCGATGCGTGTCCTTGTCCTGGGCAGCACGTCGCTCGACCTCACCAACCCGACCGTGCGCTATATGAGCGCGCTGGCGCTGTTCTCGATCGTGCTGCTTATAAGCCTGGCCATAGTCCGCTCCGGCTATGGCCGCGTGCTGGTCGCCATCCGCGAGAACGAGGAGCGGACAAAAATGCTCGGCTACGATACGTTTTCCAACAAGCTCGCCGCCGTCATCGTCTCCGGCACCATCTGCGCGGGTTCCGGCGCCGCCTATGCGCTGCTGTTCGGCTATGTCGGCTCGAGCTTCGCTTCGGTGCAGTATTCCATCCTGCCGCTGCTCTGGGTGCTGCTGGGCGGTGCTGCCACCACGCTCGGGCCGCTGATCGGCACGCTGTTCATGTACTATGTCATCGACGTCGCTAGCGGCTACACCTCCGCCTATCTGCTGATCGTCGGCATCGCGCTGATCCTGCTGGTTTTGTTTTTCCCAAAAGGCATTCTCGGCAGCATTCGCCAGCGCTGGCTCGGATGGCTGCCATGATGCCGCTTTTGACCACCAAAGACCTGTCGCGCAGTTTCGGCGGCTTGCGCGCCGTCGACGGCGTCGACTTCGCGCTGATGCCGGGCGAGATCCGCGCTGTCATCGGCCCCAACGGTGCCGGCAAGACCACCTTCGTCAGCCTGGTCAGCGGCCGCATCCAGCCCTCGTCGGGCACGATCATCTTCGACGGCGCCGATATCACCAGCCTGCCTGCCTACGCCAGGGTTCGCCTTGGCATCGCCTATACATTCCAGATCACCAGCGTCTTTGCCAATCTCAGCGCCTACGACAATGTTGCCCTGCCGGTGCAGCGCACGCTGACCGACAGCCGCTCGAAGGGCGCGGTTCACACCGGCGTCATGGCGGCGCTCGAGCGCACCGGACTTGCCGACTGGGCGCAAATGCCGGCCGGGCAGTTGTCCTACGGTCACCAGCGCCTGTTGGAAGTGGCGATGGGGCTGGCACTGAAGCCGCGGCTGCTGATCCTCGACGAACCGACGCAAGGGCTGGCCGACAGCGAGATCGACAATTTCATCGAACTGGTGCGCGAGATCGCCGATAGCGCCACCGTGCTTTTGATCGAGCACAACATGCCGGTGGTCATGCAGCTCGCCGACCGCATCACCGTCTTCAACGCCGGCAGGATTTTAGCTGAAGGCACGCCCGAGCAGATCCGCGCCAATGCCGCGGTGCAGGACGCCTATCTGGGGACGACCCATGGCTGAGGCCCAGTCCAGGGCACTGACGATCTCCGGGCTTGATTGCTTCTATGGCGAGGTCCAGGTGCTCTATGGCCTCGATCTCGTCTTGAGCGAGGGCGAGGTGCTCTGCCTGTTCGGCCGCAACGGCGCCGGCAAGACGACGACGCTGAAGGCGATCATGGGCCTGGTGCCGGCAAGCGCCGGCTCGATCCGGCTCGAAGGGCGGGAATTGACCGGCCTGCCGGCGCACGAGGTGCCCAAGGCCGGCGTCGCCTATGTGCCGCAGGGCCGGCGGCTGTTCGCCGAGATGACGGTGGCTGAAAACATCGAGATCGGCCTGATGGCCCGCAACAAGGGCAAGGCGACGCGCGAAAACGTGCTCGATCTCTTCCCGCTGCTGCGCCAGCGCCTTAGGCAGCGTTCTGGCACGCTATCGGGCGGCGAGCAGCAGATGCTGGCCATGGCCCGCGCCCTGTGTCTGGAACCACAGGTGCTCCTACTCGACGAGCCGACCGAAGGGCTGATGCCGTCGATGATCGCCAAGATCCGCGAAACCGTTTCGAAGCTGCGTGCGCTTGGCGTGTCGACAATCCTTGTCGAGCAGCGCGTCGATGCCGTGCTCTCGGTCGCAGACCGCGTTTGCTTCATCGAAAACGGCCGCAACCGCGAGACGGTCGACGTTGAGGAACTGCGTGCTGATCCCTCGGCGGTCCGCCGCTATGTCGGCGTCGGCTGATCAGGCAAAAAACAGCAAGCCGGCGAGCAGGAAAGTCGGGATCAGCACGGCGCCCGACCACGCCATGTAGCCAAAGAAGCTCGGCATCTTGATGCCGCGATGCCTGGCAATGGCATAGACCATGAAATTCGGCGCATTGCCGACATAGGTGTTGGCACCCATGAACACCGCGCCGGCCGAGATGGCCGCCAGCGTCGAGGCGAGCTCGGTCATCAGATGCTGCGCATCGCCGCCGGCCAGCTCGAAGAACACCAGATAGGTCGGCGCATTGTCGAGGAAGGACGACAGCGCCCCGGTCAGCCAGAAATAAGCGAGATTGTCGGGCGCGCCGGTCGGCGAGCTGACCAGCAGCACCAACGGCGCCAGCGCGCCGTCGAGGCCGGCCCGCAATATGGCGACGACCGGCACGATGCAGATGAAGATGCTGGCGAACAGCTTCGCCACCTCGGCAATCGGCCCCCAGCTGAAGGCGTTTGCGCCGCGAAACTCCTTTGGCGAGACGACAAGCGACGTGAAGGCCAGTATCAGGATGGCGGCGTCGCGCACCAGATTCTGCAGCTCGAGGCTGACGCCCTGAAAAGAGAAACTCACTCCCGGCTTCCAGGCAGCGGAAATCAGGATCGCGGCGATCACCCCTGCCAGCAGCGGGATGTTGGCCAGGCCGCGAATGCGCACCTTGCTGTCGGGCGTCGGATCCTTGATCTTCGGCGCGCCTTCCTCCCGGTGATGCATGATGATGTCGATCGCCAGGAAAACCGCCAGCACCACGCCGGCGACGAACAGTGTCTCGGGCAACAGGTGAACTGTCGTCCAGAAGAAATCGACGCCGCGCAGGAAGCCGACGAACAGCGGCGGATCGCCGAGCGGCGTCAGCGACCCGCCGATGTTGGACACCAGGAAGATGAAGAAGATGACGACATGGGCGTTGAAGCGCCGGTTGTCGTTGGCGCGGATGAGCGGCCGGATCAGGATCATCGAGGCGCCGGTTGTGCCGATGATCGAAGCAAGCACAGCGCCGCCCAGCAACAGCCCGGCATTGACCAGCGGCGTGCCGTGGATGTTGCCGGCAACGAAGATGCCGCCCGAAATGGTGAACAGTGCGAACAACAGGATGATGAACGACATGTATTCGGTGAGCAGCGCGTGCAGCACCGCCTGCGTTGCCGACGGGATGCCGAAGGCGAGCGCCAGCGGCCCGATCACCAACGCTGCCCAGAAAGCGGCAATCTTGCCGTAATGGTGCTCCCAGGCATGACGGAAGAGCAACGGCCCGGTCGCGATGCAAAGCAATAGCCCGGCAAACGGCAGCACCCACCACAGCGACATGGCGGCGCCCGGCAATTCGTGCGCTTCGGCCGCGAGAACCGCTCCCGGAGAAAAGATTGCGGCAATCAGTGCAGCACTTGCCGTCAACGCCGCAAACCGCATGGAGCCCCTCAAAAGTCTGTCAGGTTCGGCTGGATGACGTTCAAATCAGTGCCACGCCGGCATCGCGCATCCGGCCCAGCATCCTCTCCACGGAGCCGTTGAGATCGATGCCGCGGCAGGCGTCGAGCCGCACGGACGTCTCAAAACCGAGCTTGACCGCGTCGAGCGCCGAAAAGGCGACGCAGAAATCCGTCGCTAGGCCGACCAGGGTCAGCGTCTCGATGTTCCGATCCCGAAGATAGCCGGCAAGGCCGGTCGGCGTCGTCCGGTCGTTCTCGAAGAATGCCGAATAGCTGTCGATCGCAGGACGGAACCCTTTGCGGATCACCAGCTCGGCCTTGCTCCAGGCGAGGCCCGAATGGAAATCCGATCCCAGGCTGCCCTGGATGCAGTGATCCGGCCACAGCGTCTGGTGGCCATAAGGCACATCGATCGTTTCGAACGGTTGCTTGCCGGGGTGGCTGGAGGCAAAGCTGGAATGGCCGGCAGGGTGCCAGTCCTGCGTCAGCAGGACGTGCTCGGTCCGCCGGATCAGGTCGTTGACCAACGGCACGATTTCGTCGCCGCCAGCCACTTCCAGGGCGCCACCCGGGCAGAAATCGTTCTGCAGGTCGATGACGACAAGCGCTTCGTCGGCCATGGAGCCTCCTTATTTTCTTGGTCTTGAGCTTAGGCTCCAATGAAAACGCGACCGGACGCAGAAACTTGACCAGATGGCCGGCTGCGTCAACCTCTCACGGCATAACAAATGCGTTCCGGGCGCACCGGTGCCCATAGCCGTGCAAACTCTGGCTTTGACAATTCCTGCCGGCTTGATATCATTTGCATACGAATGAATTTCCTGCCTTGCATGCTCGGGAAAATCTTTCGGCAGGATCCCCTCTCGGGAAGTCCATTCTGGGAAGGCAAAGCGTGATCCGTTACGCAAAACCCACCACGGTCGACGACGCCCTCGCTTTGCTGGGCGAAGGACAATGGCGCATCCTCGCCGGCGGCACCGACTTCTATCCGGCACAGGGCAGCAAGCCTTTCCGCGACAATGTCCTCGACATCAATGGCTTGGCGGCATTGCGCGGCATTGCCGAAGCCGAGAACCATTGGCTCGTTGGCGCGCGCACCACCTGGACCGATCTCGTCCGCCATCCGCTGCCGGCGGCTTTCGACGCGCTGAAGCAGGCGGCGCGGGAAGTCGGCTCGGTGCAGATCCAGAACGTTGCCTCGATTGCCGGCAATCTTTGCAATGCCTCGCCGGCCGCCGACGGCGTGCCGGCGCTGCTGGTGCTCGACGCCGAGGTCGAACTGCGTTCCTCGGTGGCGACCCGGCATCTGCCCCTTGCAGAATTCATCCTCGGCAACCGTCGCACCGCTCTGCAGCCCGGCGAAATGGTCACGGCAATCCGCATTCCCAAACCCGCGACCGCCGGCAGCTCCGCCTTCGTGAAGCTTGGCGCACGGCGTTATCTCGTCATCTCCATCGCCATGGCCGCCGCACGCCTGGCCATCGAAGATGGCATCGTCAGGAACGCGGTCGTCGCCGTCGGGTCCTGCTCGGTCGTCGCCAGGCGCTTGGCGGGCGTCGAGGCGGCGCTGCGCGGCCGTCCGGTCGGCCCCGCGCTGGCCACTGCCATCCAATCCGCGCCAATGGACGATCTGTCGCCGATCGGCGACGTGCGCGGCAGCGCCGAATACCGGCTGGATGCGGCGCGCGAGATCGTCGTCCGCGCCGTGCTTGGTGCGATGGGCGCTATTCCCGGCGAAAGGGCGGCGGCCTGATGGGCATGGAGCGAGCCAACATCGCCTTCGAGGTCAACGGCGCCGCCGTCAGCGTTTGCGTACCGCCGGTGCGACGGCTGTCCGCGGTGCTGCGCGACGAGCTGCGGCTGACCGGCACCAAGATCGGCTGCGATGCCGGCGATTGCGGCGCCTGCACGGTGCTGGTCGACGGCGAGCCGGTCTGCGCCTGCCTGACGCCGGCGGCTTCCGCCTCCGGCACCGTGGTAACGACCGTCGAAGGTCTCGCCAACGGCAGGCTGTCGGCGCTGCAGGCCTCGTTCCTCAGCCATGGCGCAGCACAGTGCGGCGCCTGCACGCCCGGCCTGCTGGTCGCCGCAACGGCACTCCTGGACAGGACGCCTTACCCGACCGAGGCCGAAACGCAGGATGCACTGGGCGGTGTTCTCTGCCGCTGCACTGGTTACCGCAAGATCGTCGCCGCGGTGATGGATGCTTCGCGCCATGCCGACGGTCTCGATCCGCGCCTGCCACGATCCGGCCATGCCGTGGGCTCCTCTCCGATCCGCCTCGATGGCGTGCCGAAAGTCACCGGCGTCGAGAAATTCGGCGGCGATTCCTTCCCCACGGATGCACTGTCAGTGCTGGTCGTCCGCTCGCCGCATTATCATGCCGCTTTCACTTTTGGCGATCTCGGCAGCTGGGTGAAATCCTGTCCCGGCATTGCCGGCGTCTTTACCGCCGCCGATATCCCGGGAAAGAATTGTTTCGGCGTCATTGCCCCCTTCGCCGACCAGCCGGCGCTTGCCGAAGGATTTTCGCGCTTTCGCGGCGAGGCGGTGGCCCTGGTTGCCGGCGAACGCGAGGCTATCCTCGATCTCGACCTTGCCGATTTTCCTGTCAGTTGGACCGAATTGCCGCATTGTCTGGACCCTTGCGAAGCACAGGCCAGCGGCGCGCCACTGGTCCATGAAAACCGGCCCTCGAACTTGCTCACCTCCGGCTTCGTCGAGCGTGGCGACCCCGAGGCCGCCCTTGCCGGTGCGGCTTTCGTCGTTTCCGGCGCCATCGACACCTCCTATGTCGAGCATGCCTATATCGAACCGGAAGCCGGCTATGCCTTCATGGACGGCGATACGCTGGTCGTCGTCGCCTGCACGCAGGCCCCCTATATGGACCGCGACGACACGGCAAAAGTGCTCGGCCTTGCCCCGGAAAAGGTGCGCATCGTGCCGACCGCCACCGGCGGCGGCTTCGGCTCCAAGCTCGATGTCTCGCTGCAACCGCTCATCGGCCTCGTCGCCATGAAAACCGGCCGGTCGGCGGCACTCGCCTATACCCGCACCGAATCGATGATCTCGACCACCAAGCGCCATCCCGCTCGGATGAGAGCGAGCATCGGCGCCGATGCCGACGGCCGCGTCACCGGCATGGTCTTCGCCGGCGATTTCAACACCGGCGCCTATGCCAGCTGGGGGCCGACGGTCGCCAACCGCGTGCCGGTGCACGCCTCCGGCCCCTATGCGACGCCGAACTATCGCGCCGAAGGCCGCGCCATCCACACCAATGGCCCGATTGCCGGCGCCTTTCGCGGTTTCGGCGTGCCGCAGGCGACGATCATGCAGGAGACCCTCTATGACGAGTTGGCCGACAAGCTAGGCATGGACCGGCTCGACTTTCGCCTGAAGAACTGCCTTCGGAACGGATCCGAAACAGTTACCGGGCAGCGGCTCGAGTCAGGCGTCGGCATCGCCGACTGCCTGGAGGCCCTCCGCTCACATTGGCGGCGTGCCCTTCGTGATGCCGAAGCGTTCAATGCCGGTAGCAGCATCAAAAAACGCGGCGTCGGCGTGGCCTCTTGCTGGTACGGCTGCGGCAACACCTCGCTGCCCAATCCGTCGACCGTCAAGGTCGGCATCTCGGTATCGGGTGAAGTCGTCCTGCATCAGGGGGCGGTCGATATCGGGCAAGGTTCGAACACTGTCATCGCGCAGATCTGCGCCGACGCGTTGGGGCTTCCGCTTGAAAAGCTCCGGCTGAAAGGCGCCGACACGGCGATCACCCCCGACGCCGGCAAGACATCGGCCTCGCGCCAGACCTTCGTCACCGGCAAGGCCGCCGAAAAGGCCGGCCGCGCCTTGCGCGATGAGATCTTGCGTTTCGCCAATGTCTCGGAAAAGGCGGCGATTGCGCTGGACGGCACAAGTCTGAGCATCGGGGAAGGCGAAGCGACGCGCCGCATCGATCTTTCCTCGCTGAAGGCAGACGCCGAAGGATTCGTCTTCCGGGCCGAGGAAAGCTACGACCCGCCGACGCAGCCGCTCGATGCAAAAGGTCAGGGCAAGCCTTACGCCGTCTATGGCTATGGCGCCCAGATCGCCGAACTGGAGGTCGACCTCAGGCTCGGCACCGTGAAGCTGATAAAAATCACCGCCGCGCACGATGTCGGCAAGGCCATCAATCCCTTGCTTGCCGAAGGCCAAATCGAGGGTGGCATCGCCCAGGGCATCGGCATGGCGCTGATGGAAGAATACATCCCTGGCCGCAC
This sequence comes from Mesorhizobium sp. M0983, assembly GCF_040318975.1. NCBI lineage: Bacteria > Pseudomonadati > Pseudomonadota > Alphaproteobacteria > Hyphomicrobiales > Phyllobacteriaceae > Mesorhizobium > Mesorhizobium sp. M0983. Next base: position 150,552 of record NZ_JAMYNH010000010.1, read on the forward strand.
CGAAAACCTGCACGACTATCTGATCCCGACGATCGGCGACGTGCCGCCGATCGAGACCATCTTGATAGAAGTTCCGGATCCGGAAGGACCCTTCGGCGCCAAGGGTTTGGGCGAGCATGTGCTGATCCCGACGGCGCCGGCGATCCTCAACGCCATACGCCATGCCGCCGGTGTGGTGGTCACCAAGATTCCGGCGACTCCGACCCGCATCCGCGCCGCCATCCTCGACAAGGAGGCGCGCCGATGAGCGAGCTTGCCGAACGCTTCGAGACACACGATCCCGGCGAGAAGCTGGTGGCGGAGAAGATCCGGTGCGATGCCTGTCCGGTCATGTGCTACATCGCCGATGGCCGCACCGGCGCCTGCGATCGCTACGGCAATGTTGGCGGCAGGATCGTGCGGATGGATCCGCTGACCATCCTCGACCACGCGGCCGAGACAGGCGGCGCGGTCGTGCCCTTTGCCGAGGAAGGCAAGGGCTGGGACGGCGAACTGGTCAACACCGGCCGCCGCTTCGTCACCGCGATCGGCGCCGGCACCACCTATCCCGACTACAAGCCGGCGCCCTTCATCGTCAGCCAGGAGGTCGAGGGCGTCGATCTGGTCACCGTCGTCACCGAGGGCATCTTCTCCTATTGCGGCGTCAAGGTGAAGATCGACACCGACCGTCATATCGGCCCCGAAACGGCAACGGTCCGTGCCGAAGGCGAGGCGATCGGCCATGTCACCACCGGCGAATACGGCTCGCAGATGCTGTCGCTGGGCGGCGTGCATCATTTGACCGGCGGCTCAAAGGCTGAAGGGCGCGCCACCTGTGATGCCATGCTCAGGCTGTGCAACCGCAAGCCGGTCGAGCTCGTCATCGACGGCGGCGCCACCGTCATCGTCGAAGCCGGCAAACCGCCTGTCATCGACGGCAAACTTGAGCAGCGCATGCGCGTCGGCTGCGGTTCGGCCACCATAGGCATGTTCGCCACCCAGTGGCGCGGCCTTGTCGACGAGGTGGTGGTGGTCGACGACCACATCACCGGCGTCGTCTCCGAGCATCAGGCGGGCAAGGTGCTTGGCTGGCAGGATACCGGCATCAAGATCATCGGCCGCCGTTCGACGCCGGGCCGCTATTTCAAGGTGTCGGAGCCCGGCCTCGGCTGGGGCGGCACCAATATCTCCGACCCGCTGTCGATCCTTGGTGAATGGAGCGCCAAAAAGGGTGCGCGCCCCGGCATGTCGCTGCTGATGGTCTCGACCACCGGTGAGCAATTCGCCTATTACGAGCTCGACGACGAATTGAAGCCGGTGCAGAAACCGTTCCCGGAGCGGCTGCGGAAGTCGGTTGAACTGATCGAGGACAATTGCGAGCCGGCGCTCTGCACCGTGCTTTTCGTCGGCGGCGCCGGCGGCTCGCTGCGCGCCGGCGTCACCGAGAACCCGGTCAATCTGACCCGCTCGGTGCAGGGCCTCAAGACCTATGTGACGGTCGGCGGCGCGCCGGTCTATGTCTGGCCGGGCGGCGGCATCACGCTGATGGTCGACGTCATCCGCGTGCCGGAAGGCGCCTTCGGCTATGTCCCGACGCCGGCGCTGGTGGCGCCCATCGAATTCACCATGCGCCGCGACGATTATGTCAGGCTCGGCGGCTATGAAGCCGAAATCCGCAGCGTCGACGATATCCTGGCCAAGGGCGGCGAGTATCTCAACCCGCGCCGCGGCAAGGCCGCACCTCGCGACAATCCCTGGCCGCCGCTGGTGCAGCTGCGGCGCGCGACGACAAATGGGGCAGGGTGATGAACGGCCCGCAGGCGCATTGGCTCGAGGACGGCCGAAGGCTTCACCTCAATCATGGGCCGATCGATCTGATCGTCGAGGCCTTCGGCGAGGCGAGCGAATGCCGCGCCGCCTATCATCAGGCGGCAACGCGCTTCCAGACAATCCTGCCCGAACTGGTCGAAGAGTTGCCCGAACTGCGTCGCCAGGCGCCGCTGCGTCCTCGCATGTTTGTCGGCCCGACGGCACGTCGCATGGAAGCGGCGGTCGTTCCGCTAGCGAAACAATTCATCACGCCGATGGCGGCCGTCGCCGGCTCGGTAGCCGACGAAGTGCTTGGCGTTCTGCTCGCCGGCCGCCGGCTCGAGCGCGCCTATGTCAACAATGGCGGCGACAGCGCGATCCATCTCGGCCACGGCCAGTCGATGACGCTTGCCATTGCCGGAACAGGTCACGGACTGGCAGACCGTCTCACGATCCGCGCCGAAGACGGGATCCGCGGCGTCGCAACAAGCGGCTGGCGCGGCCGGTCCTTTTCGCTGGGCATCGCCGACGCCGTCACCGTGCTGGCGCGGACGGGTGCTGAAGCCGACGCCGCCGCGACCTTGATCGCCAACGCCGTCGATCTGCCCGGTCATCCCGCCGTTACGCGCGTACGGGCGCGCGATCTCGCCCCGGACAGCGATCTGGGCGACCGACAGGTGACGCAAGACGTAGGGCCACTGTCCGCCGTCGAAATCGCTACCGCGTTGGACAGCGGGCTTGCCGTGGCGGAAGACTTTCGGCGGCGCGGCCTGATTGCCGCCGCGGCGCTTTTCCTCGACGGTCAGGCGCGCATCGCAGGTCCGATGGCGCTCGCCAATAAAGTTTTAGAGAGGGAAATTGCCCATGCCTGAGTTTCCGATCCGCAAGATCGCCGTGCTGACCGAAGAGATTTTTCACGAAGGCGGGCCGGTGGCGAAGGTGCCGCGGCGCCGCGCCGCGGCCATGGCCGTGGTGAAGAACCCGTTCGCCGGCCGTTACGTCGAGGAACTGCAGAGCGCGATGGAGGATTTGAAGCCGCTCGGGCTGCTGCTCTCCGACAGGCTCATTGCCGCATTGGGCGGCGACGTGAAACAGATCGACGGTTATGGCAAGGGTGCCATCGTCGGCGCGGCGGGCGAGCTGGAGCATGGCGCGCTGTGGCATGTGCCGGGCGGCTATGCCATGCGCGAACGGCTTGGCGACGCCAAGTCGATCGTGCCGTCGTCGAAGAAGGTCGGCGGCTTCGGCGCGCGGCTCGATGTGCCGCTCGGCCACATCAACGCGGCCTATGTGCGCAGCCATTTCGATGCCATGGAAATCGGCATCAGCGATGGCCCGCGTCCCGACGAGATCCTGTTTTGCCTCGCAATGACCTGCGGCCCGCGCGTGCATGACCGCATGGGCGGGCTGGCTGCCAAGGACATCAAGGCATGGGATGGGCTGAGGTGAGCGCCGAAGACAATCTGCTCAAGCTGGTCGAGGCCGAGGAACCTGACGAAAACGACTATCGCTTGCAGGAGCAGGTCGGCTTTATCCTGCGCAAGGCGCACCAGCGCCATGTCTCGATCTTCGCCGCACACATCGCCGATCTGACGCCGCCGCAATTTGCCGCCCTGGCCAAATTGCGCGACGTCGGCGAGACCTCGCAGAACCAGCTTGGCAGCCTGATCGCCATGGATGCGGCGACGGTGAAAGGTGTCATCGACCGGCTGAAAGCGCGAGGCTTTGTCGAACTTAGCAAACACGAAGTCGACAAACGGCGCCTGCTGGTCAATCTGACGGCCGAGGGGCGCGACTCGATCGAGCGGCTGATTCCGCTTGCCCGCGAGATTACGCAGGAAACGCTGGCACCGCTTTCCGCCAAGGAGGCTGCCATTTTCATGAAGCTGCTGGCCAAGCTGGCTTGAGCTGCCACCTGCCGAGCGTTTAGTTGTTACTCCTGCCGGGCGCTGAACGCCCGGCAGGAAAGCCTCGTCTCAGAGGCCGTTGTCCTTCAGGATCTGGGCAGCATTTTCCTTGGTGATCTTCTGCGTCGGCAGGATGATGGTCTTTTCCACCTTCTCGCCGTTCAGGAACTTGATCGCCTGCCGCAGCCCTTCGGCGCCCGGCGTCACATAAGTGAACGTCGCCGTCAGCTCGCCATTGGCGACGAGTTGCACGCCTTCATTGGGCAGGCCGTCGATGCCGATGAACTTGATGTCCTTCTCACGTCCGGCGTCCTTGGCGGCAAGATAGGCGCCATAGGCCATTGGATCATTGTGGCCGTAGACGAGATCGATCTTTTCGTTGTTGCGCAGCGCCGTGGCCATGATGTTGTAGGCCTGGTCCTGCTTCCAGTCGCCCGACTGCTGGTCGAGCAGGTTCTTGATACCCGGCTCCTTGTCGGTGAATTCATGGAAGCCGTCATGGCGGTCATGCGCCGGCTGGGTGCCCATGCCGCCCCAGATTTCGACGACGTTGCCGGCGGCCTTGCCCTTGCCGCCAAGCAGCTCGACGGCATATTCACCGGCAGCCCGGCCGATCAGCTTGTTGTCGCCGCCGACGAACTGCGTGTAGTCGTTGGTTTCGACGTTGCGGTCGAGCACGAAGACCGGGATCTTGGCATCGATCGCCTGCTGCACGACGCCGGTCAGGCCGGCGGACTCTTTCGGCGACACCAAGAGCGCATCGACCTCCTGACGGATCAGGTTTTCGACATCGGCGACCTGCTTCTCGGTCTTGTCCTCGCCGTCGGTTACGATCAGCTCGACTTCCGGATGCTTGGCCGCTTCGGCCAGGATGTCCTTGTTGAACTGGGCACGCCAGGGTTCGATGGTCGTAACCTGCGAGAAGCCGATTTTCCATTTCTTGTCCTGCGCGTGGGCACCGCTGGCAAGCATCGCGGTCGTGGTCAGGAGTGCCGCTGTCAGCGCGGCAAGCTTCAACAATTCACGTCGTTTCATTTCTTGTTTCCTCCAATATTCAGAGACGCGGTCTCTTGCGACGGCCGCTTTGCCGCGGCCGTTTCCTTGTGCGCTTGCCCACCGGGCAATCGCAGATAGAAGAGAAGATCGCCGGCATTGCGCTCCTGTACGAGCACGGTACCGATGATGATCATCCCCTTCAGCACCAGCTGAAGGTTCGAATTGATGTTGTGCAGCTGCAGGATGTTAGAGAGCAGCCCGAAGATCAGCACGCCGCAGAACGTCCCGGTGAGGCTGCCGCGTCCGCCCATCAGGCTGGTGCCGCCGATGACCACGGCGGCGATCGCGTCGAGTTCCAGCCCGGCGCCGGCGTCCGGCTTGCCTTGCCGGTATTGCGCGACATAGAGCACCGCCGCGATGCCGGCCAGCAGCCCCGAAACCGCGTAGGTGGCGATCTTGACGCGGCCGGCGGCGATGCCGGACAGCCGGGCCGCTTCCTCATTGCCGCCGATGGCATAGACATAGCGGCCAAACGGCGTGAAGCGCAGCACGGCGCCGTAGATCAGGATCGCGCCGAGGAAGAACAGGCCCGGCATCGGAATCACGCCGAACACCAGCGAGCGCAGCATTTCGAAATCGGCGGTGGCATTCGAGCCGGTGTAGACCGGCAGCACCGCATTGTTTTGGCCGGCTGTCAGCCGGGCGATGCCGAGCGCAGTGACCATCATCGCCAGCGTCACGATGAAGGGCTGCAGCCGTCCGGCGACGATGATGAAGCCGTTGAGCGCGCCGAACAGCAGGCCGACGCAAGGCGCCACCAGCAGCACGCCGAGCACGCCGAATTTTGAGCCTACCTGCGGCAGCAGGAACCACAGCACCAGACTGCACAGGATCACCCCGACAATGCCGGGGGTAACCAGCCCACGAACGCTATCCAACCTGATGTCGTGCGTGGCCTGCGCGCCGGCGCGGGATTTTTCGATGTTCAGCAGGATGAAACGGGTGACGAGAATGCCGAGGCAAAGGGCTGCCACAGCAACTGTCGGCACCCCCAGCACCACCGCCGGCGTCACGCCGGGGACCGTCAGCAGCATGGCACAGACTACCGTGCAGATCGCCATCAGCGAGCCGACGGAAAGGTCGATACCGCCAGTGATGATTACCGCCGTCATGCCAGTGGCAATCAGCCCCGTGGTCGACACCTGGCGCAGCACATCGAGCAGGTTGCCGTAGGACAGGAAGATGTTGTTGCCCTTGGAGCTGATCGGCGAGCCAAGCACGCCGATCAGGAAGATTGCGATCAGGCCCCAATAGAGCTTCGTCCGGGACAGGATATGCAAAATGCTCATGCAGCAGGCCTCGTCATGGTCCGTCGCGGCGCTGCAAGCCGCATGATGGCCTCCTCGCTGGCTTGCGCGCGGGACAGGATTCCCGTCTGGCGGCCATCGGCCATGACCAGGATACGGTCGGAAAGATGCAGCAGCTCCGGCAATTCCGAGCTGATGACGGCGATCGCCAGCCCGTCTCGCGCCAGCTTGAAGATGAGATCGTAGATTTCCCGCTTGGCGCCGACATCGATGCCGCGCGTCGGCTCGTCGAGCAGCAGCACCCGTGGCCTCGTCGCCAGCCATTTGCCGATGACGACCTTCTGCTGGTTGCCGCCGGACAGCGTGCCGGCCGGCTGCTCGACGGTTTCGCAGCGAATACCGAGCGCCTTGACGGCGTCCCGTGCCAGCCCTTGCTCGCCGGCCAGCGAGCGCAGGCCGAACCGCGCCAGCGCGCCGACCAGCGGCAGCGCGACATTGTCGGTGATCGAGGCCTCGAGATGCAGGCCTTGCGTCTTGCGGTCTTCTGTGACCAGGGCGATGCCGAGCCGGCGCGCATCGCGCGGCGAACGGATTTCTACTGCCTCGCCATCGAGCCTGATCTCACCGCCAGCACGTCCTCCGCTGGACCCGAAGATCGTTTCCAGGATTTCGGTACGGCCCGAGCCCAGCAGCCCGCCGATACCGAGGATTTCTCCTGCGGCAAGATCGAAGCTGACGCCGTCGAGCACGGTGCGCCAGCCATGGCGATTGGGCTTCGATAGCGACAGCTCGCTTACGGAAAGGATGGTGTTGCCACCGGGGATGCGGTGCTCCTGGGAGGAAGCAAGCAGGTTTCGCCCGACCATCGCCGAAATTATGGCGTCTTCGTCGAGCTTGTCCATCGTCTGCGTCAGGACGTGGCGTCCATCGCGAAACACGGTGACCCGGCTGGCCAGATGCATGACCTCGTCGATGCGGTGCGAAATGTAGACGATCGCCACGCCGCTATCGGCGAGCTGGCGGATGATGCGGAACAGCCGCTGGCATTCGGCTGGCGACAGCGCCGAGGTCGGCTCGTCCATGATCAGAATGCGCGCCGACATAGACAGCGCCTTGGCGATCTCGACCAACTGCTGTTCGCCGACGCGCAAGGCACCGACGCGCGCATCCGGGTCGAGCTCGATGCCGAGCCTTTGCAAGAGCGCGCCGGCAGCGCGGCTGCTCGCCTTGCGGTCGACAATCAGCCCGGCGATCAGCTTCTCGCGGCCGAGAAAGATATTGTCCGCGACGCTGAGTTCGGGAACGAGGTTCAGCTCCTGGTGGATGATGGCGATGCCGGCGCGCTCGGCTTCGCGGACGCCGGCAAAGCGCACCGGATGGCCATCGATACTGACCGTTCCGTTATAGTCCGTATAGACGCCGGATAGTATCTTCATCAGCGTCGACTTGCCGGCGCCGTTCTCGCCCATCAGCGCATGGACCTCGCCGCGCCGCAGTTCGAAGCCGACATCGACAAGCGCGGCGATGCCGCCGAAGGACTTGGAGATGTGCTCGGCGCTCAGCACGATAGCCGAGCCGTCCGCCATAACGCCTTCCGCAGGGATGGAATTGCCGTGCTGCATGACAAGGACGGCCTCCCTCCGTCGTCACCGAACGCCTCAAACGCTAATCTAAACGTTTCGATCATGTCAAGCCAATATCTGGTGTCGAAGATTGTTCCATTTCAATTCTTGCGCAAAACCATAAGATTCCGTACGTATTGCTGCCGCGGAGTGGTGAAACGTTTCGAAAATGACAGCGTCAGGACGAAAAAAGCAGCGCAAATCCACTGCACCGACCATGCTTCACGTGGCCGAAGCGGCGCGTGTTTCCGTGGCCACCGTATCGGCGTTGATCAACGGCACCGCGACCGTCAGCCCCGAGCTCAGCCAGCGCATCGAACAGGCGATCCGCGACATCGGTTACAAGCGCAACGCCATCGCCCGCAGCCTCAAGATGGGCACCACACGCACCATCGGGCTCACCGTCCCACACATCACCAACCCGTTCTTTACCGACGTGGTTTCGGTGATCCAGCAGGCTTTCGACAGGGCCGGCTACGCCGTCATGCTGTGCTGCACCGACGAGCACCTGAACACGCAGGACGACCAGATCAGGCTGCTGCTCGACCGGATGGTCGACGGGCTGATCGTCGCGCGTGTCGGCGACGGCGCGATCCTCAAACGGATTGTCGACGACGCCAATGTGCCGGTCGTGCTACTCGACCGTGTTTGCCAGGGTGTCGACACCGATGCCGTCGTTCTCGACAATCAGCGCGCGGTGTTCGACGCCATCACTTATCTGATCGATCTCGGCCATCGGCGCATCGGCTACATCTCCGGCTCGTTCGATATCTCGCCGATGCATGACCGCATGGCGGGATACCGGGAAGCCCTCCAGACCGCGGGCCTGCCGGCCGAGCCCGAGCTCGTCCGCTTCGGCAATTTCCACGAAGTCGATGGCTACAACGCCACCATGCAGCTGCTTTCGCTGCACGACCGGCCGAGCGCCATCTTTTCGGCCAACAACCCGATGGTGATCGGCACGATGAAGGCCATCCGCGATATCGGCCTGTCCTGTCCGGAGGATATTTCGGTCGCCTGCTTCGACGATTTTCCGTGGTCGGATGTGTTCCGGCCGCAATTGACCACGGTCGCACAGCCGGTGCAGGCGATTGGCGAACAGGCGGCCAATCTGCTGCTCGACCGGCTCGCCGGCAACAGGGATGCGCCGCCGCGCAAGCTGACGCTCAAGGGACGCCTGATGATCCGCAATTCATGCCGGCCACTTGGCGCGATCGCACAAAGCGTCAGCGCGTAGCGCTTGGGCTCTGTTCAGAAACGTTGTAATGCCGGACGGACAGCGCTCCCTCTGTCCTGCCGACCCCGGCCCTTTCGCAGCCGCTACGGGCGTTCGTCGTTCGAAAACCGAGCAATTGAAGGACGCGGCGCTGATCGAGCCAAGTGGCCAACAATCAGCCCGCCGACAAGCAGGAAAATCTTGGCAATCGAAGCATGTCGGATTAGGAATATGACGAGATGCGGCTGATCGCTCACACGGGCGCCGGCTTGAGTCATGCGCGTGAAATCGATCCTAATCGGGCTGGTACTTGCTGGGATGGTCGCATTCTTCGGCTGCACCACCGGCGGCGCATTGAAGACTTTCCCCTCGGCCTATGGCGGCCTCACCGACGCCGGTTTTCGCGTTCCGCCGGTTCCGATCTACAAGGTTGACCAAAAGTTCTTTCGGCAGACAGTGCCTTATGCGACTGAAGAGGCGCCTGGCACCATCATTGTCGATACAGGAGCGAAGTTCCTCTACTACGTGTTGGGAGACGGTCAGGCGCTGCGCTACGGAATCGGCGTTGGCAAGGCGGGCTTCGAGTGGCATGGCACTGCTCACGTTGCGAGGAAGCGCGAATGGCCGGATTGGAGCGCGCCGTCTGCGATGATCGTGCGCGAGCAGAAGCGGGGCCGCATCATACCGGCTCATATGGAGGGCGGACTCATGAACCCGCTCGGGGCGCGGGCGCTCTATCTTTTCAACGAGAAAGGTGACACTGGATATCGCCTGCACGGTAGCCCTGAATGGTGGTCCATCGGCAAAGCTGTGTCGGCGGGCTGCATTCGCCTCATGAACCAGGACATCATCGATCTCTACAACCGCTCCACAATCGGCACCAAGGTGATCGTCATTTAGTAGACGCCGCGTTTCCGTCTAACAGACGAGCATGACGGATCGAAAACTCTCCGCGTAAAGCGCGCGAACTGTTCGCGATGTCTTCGCACACCTGTTCGCGATGTTCCCTGCCTAAGGCCGGCCTTGCCCGCAACAGTGCCAAGTGGCGAACCAGCTCTCAGGCAGCTTCCGACAGCGATTTGTGGGCGTCGGTCAGGATCTCGAACGAGCGCACCCGCGCCGCATGGTCGAAAATCTGCGCTGTGACCATCAGTTCGTCGGCGCCGGTGCGGCGCACGAATGCCTCGATGCCTTGCCTGACCGTTTCGGGGGAGCCGACGACGGCGCAGGAAAGCGCCTGGCCGAGCATGGTCTTGGCCATTGGATCGAGGTCGCGCTCATATCCTTCGACCGGCGGCGGCAATCGGCCGGGCCGGCCGGTGCGCAGATTGACGAAGGCCTGCTGCAGCGAGGTGAACAACAGCCGCGCCTCGGCATCGGAAGGAGCAGCGAAGACATTGAGGCCGAGCATCACATAGGGCTTGTCGAGCTGCTCCGAAGGCTGGAAGCGCGAGCGGTAGATCTCCAGCGCATGGTCGAGCTCGGCCGGCGCAAAATGCGAAGCGAAGGCGTAGGGCAGGCCGAGCGTGGCGGCAAGCTGCGCGCCGTAGAGGCTGGAGCCGAGAATCCAGATCGGCACCTTTTCGCCTTCGCCGGGCACCGCGCGGATGCGTTGGCCGTCTTCGGCTGGCTGGAAGTAACCGATCAGCTCGACGACGTCCTGCGGGAAATTGTCGGCGCCAGCGTCGAGGTTGCGGCGCAGCGCCCGTGCCGTGGGCATGTCGGTGCCGGGCGCCCGGCCGAGGCCGAGATCGATGCGGCCGGGATGCAGAGCGTTGAGCGTGCCGAATTGCTCGGCGATGACAAGTGGCGAATGATTGGGCAGCATGACGCCGCCGGCGCCTACGCGTATCGTACGGGTACCTCCGGCCACATGGGCAATGACCACCGAGGTGGCGGCGCTGGCGATGCCTGGCATGTTGTGATGCTCAGCCAGCCAGTAGCGCTTATATCCCAGCCGCTCGGCATGACGGGCGAGATCGAGCGAATTGGCGAGCGACTGCGAAGCATTGCTGCCTTCGACGATCGGCGACAGGTCGAGAACGGAAAGAGCGGTCATCGGCGGGGATTCCTGTGGACCGGACGGATGTAGGAAGCCGTTGCCGGGGCGGCAAATTCAAAATGTTGATCGAGCGCTGTGCGCCTGACGGATGTGCAACCGATGCAAGGTCGTTGATATGCACACCAATCAGTGACGCTTTTGGGCTCTTAAGCCGCTACCTTTTTGGCTCGGAAATCTCTTCATCCTCGATTACCGCCGTGTGCTGCGCCGCGAGGAAATTGCCGAAATGGCTGAGACCGTCGAAATGATCGCAGAATACCTTGATGACGACCAGCAGCGGCACCGCCATCAGCGCGCCGACGAAACCCCATAGCCACGACCAGAAGGCGATGGCGATCAGGATCGCCACGGCGTTGATCTCGAGACGGCGGCCGACCACCGTCGGCGTCACGAACTGGCCTTCGACGACGTCGCATAAGAGGACGAAGGCCGGCGCCAGCAGCGCATAGGAAATCGTGTCGAAGCTGATCAGCGCGATGATCGTGACCAGCGTGATGGTGGTCAGCGCCCCGATATAGGGCAGGAAATTGAGCAAGGCCGCTGCCGCGCCCCAGACCTGCGCGTTGGGCACGCCGAGTGCCCACAGGCCGAGCCCGATGACCACGCCGAGACATGTATTGATGACCGTGACAGTAAGCAGATAGTGCGAGATTTCACGCTCGACGTCATAGACTACGCGCAGCGCCCGCTTCTTTTCGCTTAGACTGGGGAAGGACTGGACGATCTTTTCATAGAACATCGTGCCCGAGGCGAGCAGGAACAGCGACAGGACGAAGACGATGGTGACGCTGGCGCCGGCCGACAGCACATTGCCGGCGGCCTGCGAGAGAATACCCGATGGCGCCATCGCCACCCTCTGAACGCCCGGCTCCTGGGACGTCTGTGTCAGGCCCTCGATCTGGCGCGAAATCTCCACGATCCGTTCGAACGGACGGCGCAGTTGTGCCAGACGTTCGGTAAGCTGCTGGCCGATCGTCGAGGTGTTGTTGATGAGGTCGATGACCGGGCCGCTGAGCAGATATCCCGCGACGGCGACGAGGCAAAACGAAAGCAGCACCAGCAGTGTCGCCGAAATGACATCGGGCATGCCATGCTTGCGCAGGAAGCGAACGATCGGCGTCAGCGTCAGCGCCAGCAGAAAAGCCAGAATGACCGGCATGAAGAAGGCGCGGGCGAAGTAAAGCGCGTAGATCGCCATGAGGATGAAGATGCCGACGAGCAGCGAACGCATCAGATGCGCATCCGCCCGCGCCTCGACGCGCGAATCCGGGCTTTCGGCAGCGCTTGCGCCCGAAGCGGCGGGTTCGGCCTTCATTCTGACCCTCGGCGGCACACCGCGATTGGTGTAGACCGTTGGCGAAAACGCCTCTGCGGCTTCAAGGTTCCGTTAGCCGGCGTCACCGGCAAGGCCGCCTCGCGGCTTTGCTGGTGAATCAGGCAACCGGCGCTGCCGCGGCGACGGCCTTCGCAGTTTCCCGGCGCACGATCGGCGCCACCTTGGTGCCGTAGAGTTCGATAGCCTTCATGACCTTGGCGTGCGGCATGGTGCCGATCGCCATTTGCAGCAGGAAGCGGTCGTTGCCGAATATCCTGTGCTGGGCAATGATCTTGTGCGCCACCTGTTCTGGATTGCCGACGAACAGGGCGCCGTTCGGGCCGCGCGATTGGTCGAAATGAGCCCGCGACGTCGGCCCCCAGCCGCGCTCGCGGCCGATGCGGTTCATCACTTCGGCCTGCGGCCTGTAGAAATCGTCGGCTGCCTGGTCGGCGGTGTCGGCGATGAAGCCGTGCACGTTGAGGCTGGTGGCAAGGCTCGCCGGATCGCTGCCGGCCCGCCTGGCTGCATCCCTGTAGATGTCGAACAGTGGTGCAAACCGCGCCGGTTCGCCGCCGATGATCGCCAGAGCCAGCGGCAACCCGAGTACGCCAGCCCGCGCCGCCGATTGCGGCGTACCACCGATCGCGATCCAGATCGGCAATTTGTCCTGAAAGGGCCGGGGATAGACGCCGCGATCGTTGATCGGCGCGCGCAGACTGCCCGACCAGGTCACCTTGACATGATCACGGATGGCGAGCAGCAGGTCGAGCTTCTCGGCAAAGAGCTCGTCATAGTCTTCGAGATTATAGCCGAACAGCGGAAAGGATTCGATGAACGAGCCGCGCCCGGCCATGATCTCGGCCCGGCCGCCGGACAGAAGATCGAGGGTGGCAAACTGCTGAAAGACGCGCACCGGATCGTCGGAGGACAAAACGGTGACCGCGCTGGTCAGCCTTATGCGCTTGGTTCGTTCGGCAGCCGCCGCCAGCGCCACCACCGGAGCGGAGGCAGCATAGTCGGGACGGTGGTGCTCGCCGAGACCAAAGACGTCCAGCCCGACCTGATCGGCGAGCTCGATCTCCTCGATCAGGTTGCGCAGCCGCTCATGCGCACCGATCGCACCGGGACCCGGTTCCCGGCTGACGTCAGCGAAGGTGTAGAGACCGAGTTCCATAGTGGTGTCATCCTAGCGTTTTGTCTTGGCGCTACAGGTAGCGATCAGTCCGCTGCGCCGCCAGAGGCCTGGATGGTGAACAGTGCGGGTGGCTTTCAGCCGAATTCGATCGAAATGGCGTCTCCCGGTTGCAACAGATCAGAATTTCATGGCTGGCATACCGTTTTGGCGCTTGAACTCTCGGTTTTCACGCGTATGTAAGCCTCGCAAATTGACTCCAGGGAAGTGGACTTGGCTATCTACAGGGAAAAAGACGTTTTCGAGCGGCGCAATGCCGCAAACGAGGCAAAGAAGGCGCTTCTGGAGCGCTTCAAGGCAAAGCCGGCGGCAGATGATCCAGCGGTGCTGGCACGACAGGCCGAGCGCAAGGCAGTCCTCGAGGCCCGCGCGATACGCGAGGCCGAAAAGGCCAGGCTGAAGCAGGAAAAGCTGGCGCGCGAAGCGGCCGAAAAGGCCGAGCGCGAGGCAGCTGCCGAAGCGGCACGCATTGCCGCCGAAGAGGCAGCACAGGCCGAAGCGAAGATCCGGGAAGCTGAAGAGAACGAGCGCATCGCCCGTTTTCTTGCCGACGAGGCCGAACGCAAGGCCAAGCGTGACGCACGCTATGCCGCGCGCAAGCAGCGCACCGGCAGGACGCCGCCCGGCTTCTCCGCCCGATAGCGCCTTCCGGCGCTGATCGGCCGAATTCAAGAATCAGGGCCGCCTTGCAGCGGCCCTGAAGGCGTTTGGTCTGTCGGGCCGACTTAAGCCGCGAGCTTCAGTCCCATAATGCCGCAAACGATGAGCGCGATGCAGGCCAGCCTGATCGCGGTCGCCGGCTCCCCGAGCAGCCATATCCCCAACAGCGCCGTGCCGACGGTGCCGATGCCGGTCCATACCGCATAGGCTGTGCCGACCGGCAGTGCCTTCAGCGCCAGGCCGAGCAAGGTCAGGCTGACAATCATCGAGGCTACCGTCAGGACGGTTGGCAGCGGCTTCGAGAATCCGTCGGTGTATTTTAGGCCGATCGCCCAGCCGATCTCGAACAGGCCGGCGAAGAACAGGAAAATCCACGACATCGGAACGCTCCGTTTCGATGGCTCCCGGCCGATCTCTTGAAAGCGCAAAAACTATCTTCGCCGCATCCATATGGGATGCTCGTGCGCTTAATGAACAACAATACCGGCCGCATTTGCGGCCGGTCGAAATAAGCCAAAACGGTAGCTGCGGCCCTACTTGTCCTTCAGCTTCATCGCCTTCACCGGCGGTGCCTTCAGGGCCGGCGCCGGAGCGGGTTTCTTCGCGTCCTTCTTCGGCTTGCGGGCTTCCTTGCCTGCCTTCATCGCACCTTTAGCCATGATTCGTTCCTCCGGTTGATGTCTGGCGAAGTGAAACAAGAGAAAACGCTAGACTGCAAGAGGCCGCTGCCGTGCAGTCGCCTTGGCCGATGGCTGTCAACCGGTTTCTAATTCCCTCGTAAACCGCAGCGGTCCGTGCGATGGTCCTCTTCGCACTGCAGCATCAGCCCTTGCGTTTCGCCGGCTGATGATCGCGCAGTCCGGTCAGGACGACAATGCGGATCCACATCGGTTGCCAGATGAGCTTCGACTTCCCGCAGGAAACACCGCTGATCGCGATGCTCAACGTCCATTATTCGCGCGCATCCGATCTCGAGCGGCCGGACTTCCTGACGTCGAACCCGCCGGTGCCGATCGAAAGCTATCGCGACAGTTTCGGCAATTGGTGCAACCGTCTCGTTGCGCCGGCCGGGCGCTTTGCGTTCGGCACGGACGCGGTCATCCGCGACCCCGGCTCCTTCGAGACGCGCGAGCTGACGGCATGGCAGCATGAGGTGCGCGATCTGCCGTCGGAGACGCTGCTGTTCCTGCTGCCCAGCCGCTATTGCGAGAGCGACGTGCTGGCGAACGAAGCCTGGCGGCTGTTCGGCAATACGCCGCTCGGCATCCCGCGCGTCCAGGCGGTCTGCGACTTCGTCCATAACCATATCGTCTTCAACTATTTCAATGCACGGCCGACACGCACCGCAGCCGAAGCCTATCGCGAGCAGAGTGGTGTGTGCCGCGACTTTGCCCACCTCGCAGTCGCCTTCTGCCGCGCCCTGAACATCCCGACCCGCTACTGCACCGGTTATATCAGCGATATCGGCCTGCCAAAGCCGTGGTCGGACATGGATTTCGCCGCCTGGATGGAGGTTTATCTCGGCGGCCGCTGGCACGCGTTCGACCCGCGCAACAACGCGCCGCGCATCGGCCGCATCCTGATTGCCTCCGGACGCGATGCCGCCGATGTCCCACTCACCCACATTTTTGGACCGGGCGCGCTGGCTGGCTTCAAGGTCTGGACGGAGGAGGTCATCGAATAGCCTCTCGCGCTGCCCTTTTGAACAACTCGACACTTCGGGCGTTGTTCGAGCTGTGGAGCGTGGGCGTGCTCCGCTAATCTCGGTGCATCAACCAAGGCAGCACACCATGGCGGCGCATGGCGGGTCGAAAAAAGTGATCTATGCGGCGCTCGCCGGCAATCTTGCGATCGCCCTGACCAAATTCGCCGCTGCCTTGTTCACGGGCAGCTCGGCAATGCTCTCGGAAGGCGTCCACTCGCTCGTCGATACCGGCAATGGCAGCCTGCTGCTTTACGGCATGCACCGCGCCGCCCGGCCGGCCGATCGGACGCATCCGCTAGGCCATGGTCGCGAGCTGTATTTCTGGAGCTTCATCGTCGCGCTCCTCGTCTTTGCACTGGGCGCCGGCATATCGTTCTACGAAGGCGTGACGCACATCATGGCGCCGGAGCCGATTGCCAACGCAAAGGTGAACTACGCTGTACTTGGCCTTTCCTTCCTGTTCGAAGGCACCTCCTGGCTGGTGGCGCTGAACGAGTTCCGCCACCAAAAAGGCAGCCACGGCTGGCTCGAGGCGGTGCAGCTCAGCAAGGACCCGAGTGTCTACACCGTACTCTTCGAGGACAGCGCGGCACTTCTCGGCCTCGTTGTCGCCTTCGCCGGCATATTGGCGGCGGAACTGCTGGACATGCCGAAGCTCGACGGCGCCGCGTCGATCGGCATCGCGCTGATCCTGGGCGCGACCGCGATCTTCCTGGCCCGCGAAAGCAAGAGCCTGCTGCTCGGCGAGCCGGCCTCGCCCGAGGTGCAAATGAAAGTGCTGGCCATTGTCCAGCAGGACCCGGCGGTGCGGCGGGCAAATGGCGTACTGACGCTCCATATGGGGCCTCAGGAGATCGTCGCCGCTCTGAGCATCGAGTTCGAGGACCACTTGTCGGCGCCCGAGATAGAGACCTGCGTCGAACGCCTCGAGACACGGCTGAAGGCGGAGATGCCGGAGGTCACGCGCCTGTTCGTCAAGCCGCAGACCACCGGCACCTGGGAACGGCGGAGCAAGGCCTTGGCGGCGTCCGGAGGGGAGCCGGCCTGAGGAAAATGGCTGCGCCATCGGGCAGTCCCGGTTATGATTGCGCGCAAAAGCTCCAGGAGGAACGAAGATGAAAATCGACGGCGGGTGTCATTGCGGCGCCATTACTTACGAGGCCGAGGTCGATCCGGAAAAGACCACCATTTGTCACTGCATCGATTGTCAGAAGCTAACCGGAACGGCCTTTCGCGTCACCGTGCCGGCGTCCGAGGACAATTACACGATCACCAAGGGCGCGCCGAAAATCTACATCAAGACCGGTTCGAGTGGTGCCAAGCGCGCTCAGGCATTTTGCGGTGAGTGCGGCTCGCATCTCTACGCCACGTCGGCGGGCGCGGGACCGAAGGTTTACGGCATCAGGGTCGGCACGGCATGGCAGCGCGATCAACTGGTGCCGAGAAAGCAGATCTGGCATCGCTCGGCGCTGCATTGGCTGCCGGAATTCGAAGGCACAACCATCATCGAGGAGCAGTAGCGCCAGACCGGGCGAAGCCTCGGCTCCGGTTCCGGCGTAGCTCTCAATCGTCGCCTTCGACGACCCTTAGCCTCAGCTGCCCGGTTTTCGAATCGGCAACACGCGCGCTGCTTTCCGCTTTTGCTCCGCTGCCATTCGACCCAGCGGTGTCCTCCGCCGGCTGCACGCCAAACTCCAGCGCCTCGATCTTTTGTCCGCGCCTGGTCACCTTCGATGTCGAGACGAGGATGTCCTCGATATCCTTGGCCGATTGACCGAAATGCGTCTGCAATTTGCGCACCCGCTCGTCGAGCCGAGAGACGTCTTCCATCAGCCGGATGACCTCGCCCTGGATCAGTTGCGCCTGCTCGCGCATACGGGCATCCTTGAGGATCGCCTGGATGACCTGGATCGACAGCATCAAAAGCGATGGCGAGACGATGACGATCCGCGATCGATGCGCCTTTTGGACAACGGCCTCGAAATTCTCGTGGATTTCGGCGAACACCGATTCCGAGGGCACGAACATGAAGGCAGTGTCCTGCGTCTCGCCCTGGATCAGGTATTTTTCGGAAATATCCCGGACATGCACCTCGATGTCGCGGCGGAAAGCCTGAGCGGCGGACTTCTGCAGGTCGGCGCCTTCGGCGGCACGGATGGCATTCCAGGCCTCGAGTGGAAACTTTGCATCGATGGCAAGCGACGGTGCGCCGTTCGGCATCTTCACCAGGCAGTCGGGCCGGCTGCCATTCGACAAGGTCGCCTGGAATTCATAGGCGCCGTGGGGCAATCCGTCGGCGACGATGGCTTCCATACGCGACTGGCCGAAGGCGCCGCGCGTCTGCTTGTTGGAAAGGATCGCCTGCAATTGCACGACCTGGCCGGCCAGCGACTGGATGTTGCCTTGCGCGATATCGATGACCGCCAGCCGCTCCTGCAGCTTGGCGAGGCTCTCATGCGTCGATCTCGTCTGCTCGGTCATGGTCTGGCCGAGGCGGCCGGTCATGGCGTCGAGGCGCTGGCCGATCGACTGGGTCAGTTCGGCCTGACGCGCCCCGAACACTTCGGCGATAGCGCCCATACGGCCCTGCATTTCCGCCTGGCTTGCCAAGATGCCGGCCATCCGCACCTCGGCGTCGCGGGCGTGGTCGGCGGCTTCGGCGGTCGCCATTGCACGCGCCTTGGCCGATCGCCAGAGCGCAATGACGAGCGCCACGAACAGGCCGAGGAACAGCATTGCGCCGAAACCCAGGGCATGGCCGAGCGTGATCGTGGTGGCGCCGAGGCGGGCGACAGGTTCGGACAGGATGGTGGCCAGATCGTTCATGCCGACAGCATAGATGATTCGGTCTGGCGGCACAGATCAAAACGTGAACGACCAGAAGGCGTCCCGGTTGACGCTTTTCCTGCGAGGTCTTAGGTGAGACGCCATGTCGATCAAGCCGCTTATCATCCTCCCCGATCCCGTCCTGCGTCAGGTTTCAAAACCGGTCGAGCGTGTCGACGGTGATTTGCGTAAACTGGCCGGCGACATGCTGGACACCATGTATGACGCGCCCGGCATCGGCCTCGCGGCGATCCAGGTCGGCGAACCCTTGCGCTTGCTGGTGATCGACCTCGCCAAGGAGGACGAGACGCCGGCACCGCACGTCTTCATCAATCCCGAAATCCTCGACAGCTCCGACCAGCGTTCGGTCTACGAGGAAGGCTGCCTGTCGATCCCGGATTACTATGCCGAGGTCGAGCGTCCGGCAGCGGTGCGGGTGAAGTATCTCGATCGCGACGGCAAGCTGCAGGAGATCGAGGCCGAGGGGCTGATGGCGACCTGCCTGCAGCATGAGATCGACCACCTAAACGGCGTGCTGTTCATCGACCACATCTCCAAGCTGAAGCGCGACATGGTGGTCAAGAAATTCAAGAAGCTCGCCAGGGACAAGGCGCCGGGCAAGATGGTGGGATAGGGGTCGACGAATGCCCCTGCGTGTCATCTTCATGGGTACGCCCGAATTCTCCGTGCAGACGCTGCGAGCGATCGCCGGGGCAGGGCATGAATTGGCAGCCGTCTACACGCAGCCGCCGCGCGCCGCAGGCCGGCGCGGGCTCGAGCTGACGCCGTCGCCGGTGCAGCGTGAGGCGGAGCGGCTTGGCATCGAGGTGCGGTCGCCGGTGTCGCTGAAGAGCGAGGCGGAGCAGCAGGCGTTCCGCACCTTGCGCGCCGATGTCGCCGTGGTCGTCGCCTACGGGCTGCTTCTGCCCAAACCTATTCTCGAGGCGCCGCGGCTCGGTTGCCTCAATGGCCACGCATCGCTATTGCCGCGCTGGCGCGGCGCTGCCCCTATCCAGCGCGCCATCATGGCCGGCGATACCGAGACGGGCATGATGGTGATGCGGATGGAGGAAGGCCTCGACACCGGGCCTGTGGCAATGGTTGAAAAATGCGCCATTGGACCCGACATGACGGCCGGCGATCTGCACGACCGGCTGATGATCCTGGGTGCTGCGCTGATGGTGCAAGCGCTCGAACGGCTCGAGCGGAATACGCTGACATTTACCACACAGGCGGAGGTGGGGGTGACCTACGCCAAGAAAATCGATAAATCGGAGACTCGCATAGACTGGCTGCGACCTGCCGGCGACGTGCACAACCAGATTCGCGGCCTGTCGCCCTTTCCCGGTGCATGGTGCGAGGCCGAAATCGGCGGCCGCATGGAACGGCTGAAACTGCTTCGCTCGACGCTCTCGCAAGGCGCCGGCGAACCGGGAGGAATTCTCGATGACCGGCTGACGGTTGCCTGCGGGTCAGGCGCGATCAGGCTGGTCGAAGTTCAACGTGCGGGCGGAAGGCCCATTGCCGCGCAGGAGTTTCTGCGCGGGGCCAAGCTCGAAAAAGGGATGAAATTGTCATGAGCATGATGTCCATACGCGCGGCGACGCCGCGGGACCGCGAGGCGATCCGCCTTGTCGAAGAACACGCATTCGGCCAGCAGGCGGAGGCCGGACTGGTCGACGCGCTGGTCACCGGCGGTGATGCCGTCGTCGAACTGGTGGCGGACGAAGACGGGCAAGTGGTCGGCCATATCCTGTTTTCACGGCTCTTCGTGCAGAATGGCGGCAAGAGCTTCCCGGCAGTCGCGCTGGCGCCGCTGGCAGTCGAGCCGTCGTTCCACGGCACCGGCATCGGCGGTGCCCTGGTCCGAGAGGCTCATATCCGCCTGAAAGCCGCCGGCGAGACGCTCGCTGTGGTGCTCGGCGATCCGGCCTACTATGGCCGCTTCGGCTACAGCCGCGCCCGTGCAGCGAAATTCGAGAGCGACTACCAAGGCGAGGCTTTGCAGGCGCTTGCCTGGGGCGAGGCGCCGGAGACCGGCAGGCTGGTCTACGCCTCGGCCTTCGGCTCAGCCCTCGCCGCCTGATTTCGCCTCGATCCGGGAATGCCGCGTTTTCGCCTCGACATCGAATATGACGGCAGTCTCTTTGCCGGCTGGCAACGCCAGGCCAATCAGCCTTCGGTGCAGCAGGCGATCGAGCAGGCGATCGAGAAGTTCTGCGGCGAGCAGGTCTCTCTGCGCGCCGCCGGCCGCACCGATGCCGGTGTCCATGCGACCGCTCAGGTGGCGCATGTCGATCTGGTCAAGGCATGGCCCGGCGACAAGGTGCGCGACGCCGTCAACGCGCATCTGCAAGCGGCCAAGGCGCACATCGCCATCCTGAAGGCCGCCGTCGTGCCGGATGGCTTCGATGCGCGTTTCTCGGCGATCGGCCGCCACTATCTCTACCGTATCGTCAACCGCCGCGCGCCAGCAGCGCTCGACAAGGGCAAGATCTGGTGGGTACCGAAGCAGCTCGATGCCGCCGCCATGCACGAAGCGGCAAAAGTGCTGCTTGGCCGGCATGATTTCACCACCTTCCGCTCGACCCAGTGCCAAGCCACCAGCCCGGTCCGCACGCTCGACCGGCTGGATGTCAGCCGGGCGGGCGATTTCATCGAAGTCCGCGCTTCGGCGCGGTCATTCCTGCACAACCAGGTGCGCTCGATGGTCGGCTCGCTCAAACGTGTCGGCGAAGGCGGCTGGGCCATTGCCGACCTCAAGGCCGCGCTCGAGGCGCGCGACCGTGCGGCCTGCGGTCAGGTGGCGCCGCCCGACGGGCTGTTTCTAGTCGGCGTCGATTATCCGACGCCTGGCTGATCCGGCACGCTGATACCGAGCAGCGCCTGCAGGCCGAACAGGACGATCAGCGACGCCACGAACATGCCGGCAAAAACAGCGCTGCCGACAGCCGCACCCCTGCCGATGGCAACGTTGGTCATCCGCCAGGTCAATACCATTGACAGCGCGAACAGCAGCAGCGACACCAGCCCGGAGACTTCGTTGGCCGATGTCAGGAAAAGCCGGATCAACGCCGATGGCAGCATCATCCAGGCGATGATCGCCGAGGCCCAGTTGCTGGCGACGACATAATGGACGAAACGGCTGCCGACGCCGACCCGCGGCGCGACCAGGGCCAGGCCGATGAGCGGCAGCACCCAGGCGCCGATATCGACGGTGGCCAGCCGGATCAACATGCTGAAACGGCCGACGAATGCGTCGGGATCGCCGATCTCGTTGGCAATGCCGACCCAGCCGACGATCAATGCCGGCGCCGCGACGACGATGGCAAAAAAGGAGTTCCAGAAACCGTCCGCCGAAAGGTCGAGCAGGCGAAATCCGTCGGCCTTGCCGAGCATCAGCCGCCAGGCGCCGGCAAGCGAAGCATAGGTTTCATCCGCTGAAAGCATCACTAGGATATGTCCTGCGCAAACCAGTCTTCAACGAAGCGCAGATAAATCTGCGTCAGCGTCTCGAGATCGGCAATCGCCACACGTTCGTCGACCATGTGCATGGTCTTGCCGACCAGGCCGAATTCGACCACCGGACAATAATCCTTGATAAAGCGGGCATCGGAGGTGCCGCCGGAGGTGGAGAGCGCCGGCTTCCTGCCGGTCACCGCTTTGACCGAACCGCCAAGCGTCTCGATCAGCCTGTCGTCGCGTGTCAGGAAAACATGGCTCGGCCCGTCGCGCCAGACGATCTCGTAGTCGACCGGCGTCTTCTTGCCGGCGCGGTATTTCTTGCGTTTCGCCGCCCGGTCGAGGCGGTTGTGGATCTCGGCCTGGATCGTCTCGGCGGTCCATGTGTCGTTGAAGCGGATATTGAAGGTAGCTGCTGCCTTCGCCGGGATGACGTTGGTGGCGGGATTGCCGACATCGATGGAGGTCACCTCAAGGTTCGTCGGCTGGAAATCCCTTGTTCCGTTGTCGAAGACGGGGTGCAGCAAGGCGTCGACCAGCGTCACCAGGCCGCGCACCGGATTGTCGGCTAGCTGCGGATAGGCGGCGTGGCCCTGGCGGCCGTTGACGACGACCGTGCCCGATAGCGAGCCGCGCCGGCCGATCTTGATCATATCGCCAAGCGCGTCGGGATTGGTAGGCTCGCCGACGATCGAGGCATCCCATTTCTCGCCTTTGGCGGCCGCCCATTCGAGCAGCTTCGTCGTGCCGTTGATCGCCGGGCCTTCCTCATCGCCGGTTATCAGCAGCGAGACCGACCCCTTCGGGCCGCCCTTCTGCTCGACATGTCGCGCCACCGCCGCGACGAAACAAGCAATGCCGCCCTTCATGTCGACGGCGCCGCGGCCGAACATCTCGCCATTGGCGATCTCGGCGCCAAAGGGCGGGTGCGTCCAGGCTGCCTCGTCGCCCACCGGCACCACGTCGGTATGGCCGGCAAACATCAGATGCGGGCCATTGCCGGAACGCCGCGCGTAAAGGTTCTCGATGTCCGGTGTGCCGGCTTCGGAAAACACCGGTCGCTCGACCGCAAAGCCGAGCGGCTTCAACATCGCCTCCAGCGCGCGCAGCGCACCGCCTTCGGCGGGCGTCACGGAAGCACAGCGGATGAGTGCAGCGAGATTTCTAACCGGATCGGTAGGCAGCATCATGGGCAAAAGCGATAGTCGAAAGCGCAAGGTCTGTCACGGCCAGACGTGAGGGCCAGCCATGCCGCCGACATTATGGTTTTCATGTCGTATAATTGCGGCAAGGTCTCTCGACCAGAACAGGGCCATCGCATGGTCACGCGTGGCAAGACGATCGTAATCGCCGGTGCTGGCAGTATCGGCTGCTACGCCGGCGGCTGCCTGATACTTGCCGGGCGAAAGGTGTTTCTGCAGGCGCGACCGCGCGTCGAGAAGGCCCTGCAAGAAGCTGGATTGCGCATCACCGACCCTGACGGCCGCGACCGTTCTGTCAAACCGGACGCATTGTCGGTCACCGCCGATCCGGCGGTAGCATTCTCCGATGCCGATGTCATTTTGGTAACGGTCAAGAGCGGCGCGACGCAAGACATGGCCGGGCTGATTGCCGCCCATGCCCGACCGGACGTGGTGATACTCAGCCTGCAGAACGGCGTCGACAATGCCGATAAATTGCGAGCCCATCTCACCGCCCAGCCGGTGCTCGCGGGCATGGTGCCGTTCAACGTGGTCCAATCGCCGGAGGGCGAATTGCCGCTTCGCCTGCACCGCGCCAGCGGCGGCAAAGTGATGATCGAACAGGGCTCGGCGGGCCTTGACGAACTGCTTGATGTCGAGGGGTTTGCCGTCGCGACGCATGGTGACATCGACGCGGTGTTATGGGACAAGCTGCTGCTCAACCTCAACAACGCGCTGGTGGCGCTTTCCGGTCTGCCGCTGGCGGCAGAGCTTGCCGATCGCCGCTGGCGGCTGATCCTGGCCGGTCAGATCGACGAAGCATTGGCGGCAATGACGGCGACAGGCATCGAACCCGCTCGCATCGCCGGCCTGCGTCCCGCACTGCTGCCGAAAGTGCTTCGCCTGCCCGACGGGCTGTTCAAGTTCTTGGCGCGGCGGATGCTTGCCATCGATCCGGCCGCGCGTTCGTCGATGTGGGATGACCTGCGGCGCCGCCGGTCGACGGAGATCGGCGAACTGCAAGGCGCGGTCCTGCGTTTGGCCGAAAAGGCCGGCACGCCGGCGCCTTTGCTGAAGCATGTCACTGCACTGGTGCGCGCGGCCGAGCAGGAGAGGCGCGGATCGCCTTGCTTGCCGCCGGAAGCTGTCGCTGCGACCGTCAGATCGTAGCCCGCACAGGCGCCCAATAACGGCCCTTGCCGGTGCGCTTGGCTTCGTAGAGTGCATGGTCGGAACAGGTGAGCAGGATTTCCGGATCGCCGCCGTCGGCGGGTGCAAAGGCGCTGCCGACGCTCAAGCCGACATGGATGGCGGAACCGACCCCGAGGTCGAAAGGCACCGAGACCTTTTCGATGGCCCGCTTTGCCAGATAGGTGGCCTCGATCTCCGAGGTTGCGGGCAAAAGGATGACGAATTCGTCGCCGCCGATACGGAAGACCACGTCCCTCGGCCGGAAGCCGCGCTTCAATCGTTCGGCCACCTTGCGCAGCAGCACGTCGCCGACCGCATGACCAAAACGGTCGTTGACCTGTTTGAAGCCGTCGAGGTCCATGCTGAGCACGGCAAACGGCTTGCCGCCATTGGCGGCCGGCGCCGCAAGGTCGCGGCACATGTCGCGCAATTTTTCCTGCAGGAAGATGCGGTTTGGCAGGCCGGTCAGCGCGTCCTTGATCGCTAGGTCGCGATTGTCCAGCTCGGCGCGGATCATCCGGGCGTTGATTGCGTGGTTCTGAAGCAGCACGATGATGACGCCGGCCACATAGAACGGCGTTTGAATTCCGACGATCGGCATTCCGGGCGCTGCGGAAAACAATGCACCGACCACGTAAGGCAGGCTTACGGCCAACATGACGAATATGGCGAAGCGCGGGGTGGCCGCATTGCGTGACGACACCACGCCAACGACACCTGCGACATTCAAGGCGGCAAGTACGGAAAGCGCCATATTCCCGCTGGCAACACAGCCATAGCAGCCGAGGCCGAAAACGACCGACCATACACCGCTGGCTGCCATCAGGCCCGCCAGCGGCCCTTTCGAGCCGCGCCTGCGGGCCTGCTCGCATTCCCGCATCAGCAGAACGCGGACGACGAAAAGCATCAGGTCGGCTGCGATCCAGGCGTAGGGCCACCAATCCTTCGTGGCAAGTGCGGCGCTGACCGCAACCACCAAAACGCTGATGGTGCCGAACAAGACTGCGAATTTGCGGTCGAAAGTGGTGTCGAGAAGCCGGGCGCGGACGGCTTCCGGTTCCAATCTCATCGGCGAAGAGAACCAGGCAAACAGGCGAGCGGCGGCGCTCCACGTTTTGCGCGGCTCCTTGGTGGTCAGGGATAGGTCGCTTGCCAGTCGAGCGCTCCGTGCCGGTCGACACAGTTTTCGCCGGCATGCTGGGCCAGGGTGATTAACATTCGCTTAGAGCGTCCGGCGCAAAACCGGGGTTTCGGAACTTCCCGCTCTGCCGCTCTAGCGGATCTGCCGCCGGCTCGCGGGTCTTAGCTTGCCGGCCCCGGTCGTCTGCGGACTGCAGGCCGACGCGGCGGACCCGGCTCGGGATCGGTTTTCTTCGCATGTGCCGGCTGCCCATGAGGGGTTTCGATCAGCGTGATCTTCTGCCAGATCTTTCGCGACAGGTTCGACGCCAGGTTCTCGATGTCATTGACGCCATCGATGACCACGGCGTCATTGACCGACTGGGCAAACAGCGCGGCGATCTTGCCGGTGATCGACAACATTTCGGAGCAATAGTCGAGATAGCGGGCAAGGTCGGCGGCGTTGGTGATGCGGGCTGGCGAATGTGCAGTCGGCTTGAAACTGGCTGAAAGTGCTGCCGGATCCTTGGTCAGCTGGTGCATGTCGATGACGTGGATGAGCGACCGCAGCCCGTGGAGTTGGCGGAACACCCGCTTGCGCTTGATCCGCTCCTCGGAGCGGATCAGGGCCAGGAAGCCCAGCACGGCGAGGATGATCATGTTGAGGGAGGCTTCGATGCCTTGCACCGACTGGAAGGCATCGTGGTTTCCCGAGATGCGGCCGAGCGGCAGGATTGTGCCGACGAACAGGAACATCAGCGCTCCGACGACGAAAGCGGCGATGATGAGGCCGCGCAGCCACCAGATCGGCGCCTCCAGCGCCTTGGCTGCCTTTGCCAGATCGCGCGACAGCGACACGAGCTCGGCGGCGACGCCGCGCAGGCCTGCATCGGGAAAGCGCTCGGCGACGCGCTCTTCCAGCCGTTCGGCGGTTTCGAGGATCAGTTTCGAATCAAGCGAGCGGTAGCGCATGACGAAATGTCCGATTGGCGCTCAGGGTTCGGCCGGTGCGTTGGTGCGCTTGCCGTAGCGGTTGGGGCCTGGGTCACTTTTGAAAAAAGCCAGGATAAAAAGCAGGACGAAGCCGATAATGAGAGAGATCAATGCGTAATAGGCAGGCTTGCCGAAATCATGGAACCGCTTCGCCGTTAGCGCAAAGGTCGACCATGTCGAGACGAACACAGCGATCCATAAGGCGAGCGCCCAATACTGGCTCGCGGCAGTGCCTAACGGCGTTCGCGCGAACTGGTAGAGCAGAAAGAGTTGAACGATGACCGGCAAGAGGCCAGCCAAAACATAAGCGCTCGGATTCACCCGCCCAGAAAGGCTGAAGAAAAGCCATAGGAATTGAGGTTTGTCAGTCAACCCGGTGCATCCGTTCTCGGGAGATCAATCGCGCAGCAATTCGTTGATCGAGGTCTTGGAACGGGTTCTTGCGTCGACCCGCTTGACGATGACGGCGCAGTAGAGGCTGGGGCCGGGCTCGTTGTTTGGAAAAGGCTTGCCCGGCAGTGAGCCGGCGACGACGACGGAATTGGCCGGCACTTCGCCGTAGAAGATCTCGCCGGTGGCGCGGTCGACGATCTTGGTCGATTGGCCGATGAAGACACCCATGCCGAGCACTGAGCCCTCGCGAACAATGCAGCCCTCGACCACTTCGGAACGGGCGCCGATGAAGCAATTGTCCTCGATGATGGTTGGGCCGGCCTGCATCGGCTCCAGCACGCCGCCGATACCGACGCCGCCCGACAGATGCACATTCTTGCCGATCTGGGCACAGGAGCCGACCGACGCCCAGGTGTCGACCATGGTGCCGCTATCGACATAGGCGCCGACATTGACGAAGGACGGCATCAGCACGGCGCCCGGCGCGACATAGGCAGAGCGGCGCACGATCGACGACGGCACGGCGCGGAAGCCGGCCTTCTCGAAATCGACGGCGCTCCAGCCGTCGAACTTCGAAGGCACCTTATCCCACCATACCGCCTGACCGGGACCACCCTTGATGATCTCCATCGGGTTGAGCCGGAAGGACAGCAGCACCGCTTTCTTCAGCCACTGGTTGACGTGCCATTTGCCGTCGGCCTGCCGCTCGGCGACGCGGGCGACGCCCCGGTCGAGCAGGTCGAGCGCCGATTGGATGGCCTCGCGCGTCTGGCCGCGGGTTGCGGTCGAAATGGTGTCGCGTTCCTCGAAGGCGTTCTCGATGATCTTCTCGAGACTCGCGAGATCGGGCTTCGACATGAATTCGCTCCATTACCAAGCTGTTAAGGGCCGGCGCCTTAACCTGTTTGAAAGTCGCGCGGACCCTATGTGAAGGCTTGGGGAGGGTCAATCGCGGCAGCGTCACGGGACGGCGCAAGTGAATGATTGGACGGGTAAAGCAAATATGACTCCCATGGAAAAGGCGGGGTGGACGCCGCTACCGCATTCGGACGAGGATCTGGAGCGGTCGAAAAGCGTGCCGGACACGCCGCAAACGCGCGCGGAGACATATCGGCTGGCCTGGAACGACCCCGATTTCATGACGCGGCGCGAGTTGCGCGCGGTCAGGCTGCAGCTCGAACTGCTGAAACCGGAGATGATCCTGGCCGAGCGCGGCATCCAATCGACCGTCATCCTGTTCGGCGGCGCGCGCATCCCCGAGCCCGGCGGTGAAGCCTGGGCGGCCAAGAACGAGACGCAGAAGAAGAATCTCGAGCAAAACAGCAAATACTATGAGGAGGCGCGCAAATTCGCCCGCCTCTGCTCGCAGCAGTCGGCCACTTCGTACTATCGCGAATTCGTCGTGGTGACCGGCGGCGGGCCTGGCGTCATGGAGGCCGGCAATCGCGGCGCCGACGATGTTGGCGCGCCGTCGATCGGTCTCAACATCGTGCTGCCGCACGAGCAGGCGCCAAACGCCTACGTGACGCCGGAACTCTGCTTCAACTTCCACTATTTTGCGGTCCGCAAGATGCATTTCGTCATGCGTGCCAAGGCCGTTGCGGTGTTTCCCGGCGGCTTCGGCACGATGGACGAGTTCTTCGAGACGCTGACCTTGATCCAGACCGGCCGCATGGAACGCGTGCCGGTCATCCTGTTCGGCAAGGCTTTCTGGGCAAGGGCTATCGACCTCGACTTCCTCGCCGAGCAAGGCACGATCACGCCCGGCGACCAGGATATCATCGATTTCGTCGACACCGCCGATGAGGCCTGGGGGATCGTCAGCCGCTTCTATAAACTTTGACATGCAAGCAAGGACTTGAAGCGCGCCGGCTGCCTCAAGCGGGGACTTCGACGATCGCCGTGAGAAAGCCGGCGAGATCGTCGGTGACGAAGTCCACGTCGTCCTCGTTGGCCGGGTCGCGTTCCCAGATTTCCGAGAAGGTCGGCTCGAAATTGCGCGGCACCACCAGCACCGTGGTCATGCCCAGCGATTTCGGCACCGACAGGTTGCGGGCGAGGTCTTCGAACATCACCGCATTTTGCCCGGTGACGGCGTGGAGTTCGGCAAATTTCTCGTAGGATTGTCGCGCCGGCTTGGGGTTCAGCCCGGCTGCGACGATATCGAAAATGTCGTCGAAATGCTCGAGAATGCCCAGCTGCCGCGCGGTGCGTTCGGCATGCCGGCGATCGCCATTGGTGAAGATGAATTTGCGGCCGGGAAGCTGGCGTATGGCGGTGCCGAGGACGGGATCTGGCACCAGCCAGGAATAATCGATGTCGTGGACCTTCTCGAGAAAGTCGTCGGGGTCGATGCCGTGGCGCGTCATCAACCCGTTCAGTGTCGTGCCGTATTCCCGGTAGAGCTCCTTCTGCAGCTTGCGTGCTTCCTCGCGCGGCAGCGTCAGCAATTCTCCGACATAGGCGGTCATCTTCACATCGATCTGCGAGAACAGATTGGAATGGTGCGGATAGAGCGTGTTGTCGAGATCGAACACCCAGTCGGTGACATGGGCAAAGCGGGCGGGGTCGGGAAGCGTGGTCATACCGTCCTTATGGCACGAAACGATCTTTCTAACAGGAGGTTTATCCACAACCTATGCGCGCCCTGGGTGGTGAAAATGGTGCCGTGATTAAAATCTTAAGCATCGCCGAAAGGTGACATTCAGCGCTTGCTGGCACCAAGACGGACCAGTGGGAGCAAGCGATGAATCGCATATTTCTAAAGTCTGCCGCCATCGCTTTCGCCTCCGTCGCCGTCTCACTTTTGCTGACGCTGATCGTCGTGCCGGCAATGGGTTTTCCGATCAATCGCACCATCTGGTTGACGTCTACCGTATGCCCGCTGGCTCTTGCCTGGGGCGCCGGCGCCTATACGGTCTGGCAGGGCGAAAGGTTGAAGACCGCGCATCGCGAACTCGCCCGCGCCCATGCCCAGCTCGCGGCCGCCCACAGGCGCTTGGCGGAAAAGGCGAGCCGCGACGACATGACCGGCATGCTCAACCGCGAAAGTTTCTTTGCCGCCCTCGACGGCTCTCGGCGTAAATCCGATCGCGGGGCATTGCTGATCGTCGATGCCGACCATTTCAAGACCATCAACGACAGCTACGGCCATCTGATCGGCGACGAGGCGCTGCTCCTGATCGCAAGTGCGATAGAGCGTGGCGTGCGCAGCGGCGATGTCCTTGGCCGCATCGGCGGTGAGGAATTCTGCGCCTTTCTGATCGGCGCCACCGAACACGAAGCCAGGCGCGTCGCCGAGCGCATCCGCCGTGAAGTAGAGCGTATCCGTTTCCGGCCCGTCGACGAACGAACCGTTCCGCTGACGGTCAGTATCGGCGGGACCACCTGCGGCGAGGACGCCGCAGTGTCGGAGCTGATGCGCGCCGCCGACCAGCGGCTCTACGAGGCCAAGCATCGCGGCCGCAACCTGTCGATCATCGATCGTGACATTTCCGAAGCGGCGTGAGCTCAGCCCTAAGCCTTGTGCTGGAAAAATTCTACCTATCAGAATTCAACCGCGCCGCGGCCAGTGCTGTCAAAATCCGAAGATGGCGATGCGGAACAGCAGGGCAGCGGCCGCCAGCGCGACCAGTGCAATACCAAGGCCAATGGGAGAACCCCAGCCATACCATTCCATCGCCAGCTTGGCGTATTTGAATTCTTCGGCCGGTGTGAGTGGGCCGCGCGTCTGGTTCTGGTTCATTGTCCACTCCTTGCGTGCTGCGACAGGCCGTGCCTTGCGCCCGACGCAGCATATTACTATAATAGCCGTAATGTTAGGCAAATTGATAGTTAGATGATCGAAGTAAATTCGTCAAGCATGAATCGGGCCGACATGAAGACGGCCATCAGCCTCGCCATTATGGGCTGGCAGGACGCGACGCAGGCTTATGACGAGGCAGTAGGCGATAGGCTTGAGCTGAGTACGGCGGAACGCCATTGCCTGGCGCTGCTCTATGGCGGCCCGCAATCGGCTGGCGAGGTCGCGGCCGCAACAGGGTTGACGCCGGCCGCAGTCACCGCGCTGATCGACCGGCTGGAGGCGCGCGGCCTGCTGACACGAACGCGCAGCCTCGAGGACAGGCGCAAGGTGGTCATAGAGGCGACGGAACTCACGCGAGAACTATCGGCGCGCTATTATGGTGCGATCGCGCAGGAGGGAGAAAGGGTGATCGCCACATTTAGCGACACCGAGCTGGCCACGATCCTTCGCTTCGTCACCGCATCGCTCGACCTTCAGCGCGACCAGCTTGCCCGGCTGAAAGCCGAGGCCCTGGAAACAGCCGACAGCCTATAGGCTCGCCGGGTCGAGCGCCGGCTCGCCTTTGCGGCGCGCCACGATCGCCGCAAGATCGGCGGTCTCGAAAGCATCACGCAGCACGTCGAAAGACGGCAGCACAAAATAGGCACGCTGGAACTTGTCGATCTCGTAGCCGGTGCGCATTACGGTTTCCAGGTCGAAGGGGACATCGTGCGCGTCGCCGCCTTCGACCGCGAACTGAAGCTCGGTGAAGGATGACATCAGCCCGGCGCCGAACGCCTTCAGCGGCTGGCCCGGCTCGCGTATCAGCCCGTATTCGACGGTGTACCAGTAAAGCCTGGTGATCATCTCGTCGCCGCCGAGCGCAATCACGCTGTCGGCCCTCTTGCCATACATCTGCATGAAGTCCGCAAAGACCGGCTGCGTCAGGATCGGCACGTGACCGAAGAAATCGTGGAACATGTCGGGCTCGACGATGTAGTCGAGCTCCTTTTGGGTTCGCAGCCAGTTGGTGACCGGGAAGCGGCGGTTGGCGAGGTGGTCGAAGAACGGCTGGGCCGGAATGAGCCCCGGCACCGCGACGATCTCCCAGCCGGTGAGCTTGCGCAGCTTCTCGCTGACCTCACCGAAATCCGGGATCTTGTCGAGAAGGCCGAGCGCCGCAACGCCATCGAGATAGGAATGGTGGGCGAGCTTCCTGGTCAGCTTCGTCTGGCGGTCGCACAGCGTGCGCCACACCGCCTGTTCTTCGTCGCTATAATTGTAGCCCTGCGCCACGGTGAAATCGGCACGGCAGACCGAATAATCGCCGCGAAGGCCTCGCGCCGCGCATTCGCGGGCGTAGTCGGCAACGTTCATCGTCATGGCTTGCTCTCCCTGGAAATCATGATCAGCGGATCGTCGGAAATTCTAGCCGGATGGCGTGAGGCAAATCAGCTTTGATGGTGGCTCAAATGCGGGGTTGGAGGTAAAAGACTCCACGATCGAGCTTTGGGAGAGTGAAAATGCCTCAGTTTGACGAATTCGAGATCAAGATGCTCGACAGCCTGCAGCGCGACGGGCGCAAGCCGGTATCCGAACTGGCGCAGGAGATCGGCCTGTCGACGACACCTTGCGCGCGGCGCTTCGAGGCGCTTCAGCAGGCGGGCATCATCAAGGGCTTCGCCGCGGTGCTCAGCCGTCGCGCCGTCGGGCTGATGGTCGAGGTGTTCATCCAGGTGCGCCTGACCAGCCACAGCGACGGCTCGCCCGAAAGCTTCATCGCCGCCGTCCAGCGGATGGACGAGGTGTCCTCATGCTGGACCATGACCGGCGATCATGATTTCCTGTTGCATGTGATGGTGCCGTCGGTCGACGAGCTCAATGCCTTCGTCATGCACCGGCTGATGCGGCTCGAAGGCGTGCGCGACGTCCACACCCAGCTTGTGCTGCAGAACATCAAGGGGCCGGGCCATGTCCCGCTTGCACATCTCAGACGGTAGGCATTTCTGCGGAAAAGCTGCACACAAACTGCTGAAGCGAGCCAATCTCCAGCGCTAGATCGCCGACTACGACATGCGGACCGCCATTGCATAAGGTCCGCCATGAAAATCGTCCTGATCAACCCGCCACATACGGCCATCGGCAGCCGTGTGCCGGACGACCATCTGCCGCCGCTCGGTTTGCTGGCACTGGGCGGTCCGCTGATCGACGCGGGACATCAAGTGCGACTTGTGGACGCCGAATTCGGGCCGATGCCGCTTGCCACGCTGGTCCGGGACGCCTTGAGCGATCATCCCGACTGTATTCTGATCGGCCATTCCGGCTCGACCTCTGCGCATCCGACAGCCCTACTGATCGCCGGCATGGTCAAACACATCGATCCGGCGACAATCCTGATTTATGGCGGCGTGTTTCCGACCTATCACTGGCGCGACATACTGGCCGAAACGGAGGCCTTCGACTTCATCGTTCGTGGCGAGGGGGAGGCGACCATCGTCGCGCTGGTCGAAGCGCTTGAAAAACGCAAGCCGCTGTCGGATGTGGCGGGCATCGCCTTTCGCGACGATTTGCGCCGGCCTTTTGCCACCAACCCGGCAAGGACGATCGCCAATCTCGACGACTACCGCATCGGCTGGGAACTGATCGATATCACTCGCTATAGCTATTGGGGAGGCAAGCGTGCGGTGGTCATGCAGTTCTCGCGAGGCTGTCCGCATCTGTGCAACTATTGCGGCCAGCGGGGGTTCTGGACGCGCTGGCGGCACCGCGACCCCGTGAAGTTCGCGCGGGAGATTGCCTGGCTATACCGCGAGCACCGCGTCGAGCTGATCAACCTTGCCGACGAGAACCCGACCTCGTCCAAAAAAGCCTGGCGCGCCTTTCTCGATGCGATGATCGCCGAGAATGTGCCGGTGCTGATCGTCGGCTCCACCCGCGCCGACGACATCGTCCGCGACGCCGGCAGCCTGCATCTCTATCGCAAGGCCGGCGTCATCCGCTGGCTGCTTGGCATGGAAAATACCGACGAGCAGACGCTCCAGTTGATCCGCAAGGGCGGCAGCACCTCATCCGACCGCGAGGCGATACGGCTGCTGCGCCTCAACGGCATCTTGTCGATGGCGACCTGGGTGGCCGGTTTCGAGGACGAAAGTTTCCGCGACCTCTGGCGCGGCTTCCGCCAGCTGATCGCTTATGACCCCGACCAGATCCAGGCGCTCTATGTGACGCCGCACCGCTGGACGCCGTTCTTCAGGATTGCCAGGGATCGCAAGGTGATCCAGCTGGACGCCCGCCTGTGGGACTACAAGCACCAGGTGCTGCAGATGACCCGCCTCAAGCCGTGGATGTTGTTCTTCGCCGTCAAGCTGATCGAACTGGCCGTGCAGTCGCGGCCCAAGGCCTTGGCGCGCATCCTGTTCCACAAGGATCCGGAGCAACGGCATTCGATGCGCTGGTACACCAAAATGGGCCGCCGCGTCTGGTTCCGCGAAGTCTGGGGCTTTCTGGTTCGCGACCGCCGCCTGAAGAATGGCCCGACGCTCGCCGAATTCTGGGGCGCGCCGCAGGACGAGGAAGAGGAATCGATGGTGGTCGCGCACCCGGCGCGCAGGCTGACACCGCCTGCGACCACGATTTCGTCGCGCGCCTGACCGGCGCGGGCAATCTTTTAACAAGCATACGCAACGTATGTATATTGCCATACGGAATGTATGTACCCACTTCGGGATACGGGACGGATATCAGCGACCGCCCCGGAAAATGGAACGCAGCGATCCAAAACCCCGAAGTCTTGCGGGCGGCTCTCACCTTCTCGGAGAAGCCACATCGCGATGGTCGGGACCGGCCTGCCTTGTCTGATTGGAGTGAAACAATGACCAAACGCGATGCGATCTTCCCTGCCGGTCGGCAGGCCCTCTACGAAGTCAATCGCTATTCGGCGGCGATCCGCTCAGGCGGCTTTCTGTTCGTCTCGGGCCAAGTCGGCAGCCGCGAGGACGGATCGCCGGAGCCAGCCTTCGAAAAGCAGGTCCAGCTTGCCTTCGACAATCTCGCGGCGGTGCTGAAGGCCGCCGGTTGCACGTTCGACGACATCGTTGACGTGACCACGTTCCACACCGACCCGGCCAAGCAGTGGGAGGCGATTGACGCCGTTCGACTTAGGGCGATCGGTGAACCGCCCTACCCGAACTGGACCGCGGTGGGGGTGAATTGGCTGGCGGGCTTCGATTTTGAGATAAAGGTCATCGCGCGCCTTCCTCAGTCCGGATGATCGATTGGCGGCGAGCGACGAAGGCGGAGACTACCTAGTCGACCGTTCGCCCGCCCGCCTGTCTCGACAAGCGCTGCGATGGTGATCGGATGGTCTTCCGGTCTGTCGCGGCGTTGAACAGACTGAGGCCACTCACGGCACGATCAGCGTGCCGGCGCCGTGTTCGGTGAACAGCTCGAGCAGCACCGCATGCGGCGTCTTGCCGTTGAGGATGACGACGCCAGCGACGCCGCGCTCGATTGCCTCGATGCAGGTTTCAACCTTGGGGATCATGCCGCCCGAGACCGTTCCGTCCTTGATCAGGGCCTTGGCCTCGGCCACGGTCAACTCGTCGATCAGCTTCTTGTCCTTGTCGAGCACGCCGGGCACGTCGGTGAGAAACAGCAGGCGCGTCGCCTGGCAGGCGCCGGCGATGGCGCCGGCAAAAGTGTCGGCGTTGATGTTGTAGGTATGGCCGTCGCGGCCGGGCGCCACCGGCGCCAGCACCGGGATCATTTCGGATCGCGCCAGGAGGTCGAGCAATGTGCGGTCGACCTCGACCGGTTCACCGACGAAGCCCAGGTCGAGCACCCGCTCGATGTTGGAATCAGGATCGATCATGGTCTTGCGCGCCTTTTCGGCAAACACCATGTTGCCGTCCTTGCCGCACAGGCCGATTGCCCACTCGCCCTCGGCATTGATCAGCGCGACGATTTCCTTGTTGATCGACCCGGCCAGCACCATCTCGACAATCTCGACGGTCTTCTGGTCGGTGACACGCAAGCCGCCCTCGAATTTGGATTCGATGCCCATCTTGCTGAGCATGGCGCCGATCTGCGGCCCGCCGCCATGCACGACGATCGGGTTGACGCCGGATTGCTTGAGCAGTGCGATGTCGCGGGCGAAGGCTTTGCCGAGCGCGATGTCGCCCATCGCGTGGCCGCCATATTTCACCACGACCGTCTTGTTCTCGTAGCGCTGCATATAGGGCAGCGCCCTTGAAAGCAGCGCGGCCTGCATTTCGGCGGTGGCGGCGACATCCGTCATCGGCTTGGTTCCCGGCTTGGCATGAACGGCGGCGTCTTAGCGGGAATTGCAGCAGGCCGCAAACGGCTTTGCTGTCATGATCGATCAAATCATCCCGCCTCTATGCCGGCACCCGCAGCGGCGCCCGCCGTCCCAGCCAGCCAGAGATCTTTTCCATCTGCGCGGCGAACGACAAAAGCGTCTCCTCGTCACCGGGGCGGCCGGCGGCCTGGACGCCGAGCGGCAGGCCGGCATCGGTCACGTAAACCGGAAGCGTGATCGACGGTTGCCCGCTGACGTTCTGGATCGCCGGCCAGTGGGTGAACCAAAGGCTCTTGTCCATCAGCTGGCCGAATAGCGGCTTGAACTTCAGCAGGCCGGCGAGGCGCAGTCTGTCCAGGACATTCTCGATGAATTCGTCGGCGCCTTTCGGGTCCATGGTGCCGCAGGCGAGCGGCGGGTGCGCGATGACAGGCATCAGCACTGCATCATAGTGCGCGGTTTCGGTGATAAGGCGGCGCGAGGTTGCGTGCAGCCGCTGCAGGCCGGCATAGATTTCGCCGGCCGAGAGGATTTCACCGAACCGGCTCATCACGCGCGTGGCGCGTTCGATATCGCCTGAGATGGAGCGGCCGACGCGCAAGGCCTCGCCACGCATCGTGCCGGCCACCGCCGCGGCGACGGTTCTGGCGAAATCGGCGATGAAATCGCGGTCGATATAGGGCAGGTCGATCTCCTCGACGCTGTGCCCGCCTTCGCGCGCCAGCCCAATCGCCGCATCCAGAGCTTTCAAGGTTTCTTCCGAAATCGGCAGGCCGAGCGGCGATTTTCGGTAGAAGGCGAGCTTGAGCTTGCCCGGATCGCGCCCGGCGGCCGCAGTGAAACTGCCGTTCGGCGAGGGTGCCGCGTAGGGCGACAGCGGGTCGGGCCCGTGGGTCAGGTCGAGCAGCAGGGCCGTATCGCGCACCGAGCGGGCCAACGCATGGTCGACGACAAAGCCGTACCAGCTTTCAGTGACGAGCGGCGTCAAGGGCACGCGGCCGCGCGAGGTTTTCAACCCGACCAGCCCGGTACAGGCCGCAGGCACCCTGATCGAGCCGCCGCCATCCGAGGCGTGCGCCACCGGCACGACGCCGGCCGCGACCAGCGCAGCCGCGCCGCCCGAGGAACCGCCGGTCGTGTGAGCGGTGTCCCATGGATTGCGGGTGACGCCGTAAGCCACCGACTCGGTCACCAGCCTCAGCCCGTGTTCGGGTGCGGTACTGGTGGCGATCGGGACCAGGCCGGCGGCCAGATAGCGTTCCGTCATGACCGAGTTAAAATCGGGGGTGTAGGCTGGGATGCGGCTGCCGCCATGCGTCGGCACGCCCTTCATGGCAATGCCGAGGTCCTTCAGCGCAAAGGGCACTCCGGCAAGCGGCAGCTTGTGGTCGACGGTTTTCGCTCGCGCCCGCGCCGCCTCAAAAAGCGGTTCGGCGATGGCGTTGATCTCCGGCTGGGTGGCCTCGGCCCGGGCGATCGCCGCATCGACGAGATCTTGCGGTGTGATCTCTCCCTTGTGCACGAGTGCGGCCTGGCCGGTTGCGTCATGCTCCCACAGAACCCGCTCGATCGACATGGTCGCCCTCCCGCTCATGGCAAGCTAGCGGGCGGCGATTTCCTTGGCAATCGACGCTGGCGCTGCCGGTGCGGCCAGACCATTTCAGTCGTTGCAAATACATTGCAATCGCCTAATTTGGCGGCCGATGACGCCGCAGGACATCAGCAACCTGATTGTCCGGACCTCGATGAAGGACCGGGCCGCGTTCGATCTGCTCTACCGGCAGACCAGCGCGAAACTTTTCGGCGTCTGCCTTCGTGTATTGAAGGACCGGGGAGATGCAGAAGAGGCGCTTCAGGAGGTCTTCGTCAAAATATGGACGAAGGCGGACCGTTTCGCCGTTTCGGATCTGAGCCCGATCTCCTGGCTGGTGGCCATTGCGCGCAATCATTCGATCGATAGGATCAGGGCGCGGCGAGAGCCTGCCGCCTATATCGATGCCGCGCTCGACGTGGCCGATCCGGCGCCGGGGCCGGAGGCCATGGCCGTGGCGGGCGGTGAGTCCGGACGCATCTACCATTGTCTCGATGAATTGGAAAAGGACAGGGCGGCGGCCGTCCGGGGCGCCTATCTGGACGGCAAAAGCTATGCGGAGCTGGCGGAGCGCTATGGCGTACCGCTGAACACGATGCGGACCTGGCTGCGGCGCAGCCTGTTGAAACTGAGAGAATGCCTGGAAAGATGACGCTGGCTGACGACAATGGACCGGAACGTGGGGGCGACGACCTGTTCGCCGCCGAATACGTTCTTGGCGTTCTGGCCGCCGATGAACGCGAGATCGCGTCGCGCCGCATCGATGCGGACGCCGCCTTCGCGCGCCTTGTGGATGCCTGGGAGGCGCATCTTTCGCCGATGGCCGCCGCCTATCCGGAGACAGAGCCTCCGATCAGGGTCAAGGAAGCATTGGACCGCCGGCTGTTCGCTGCAGAGCCGCGCGCCGGCCTCTGGTCGAGCCTTGGCTTCTGGCGCGGTCTTGCCGCCGCCGCCATTGCGGCGCTGGCAATCTATATTGCCTTGCCTTACGTCAATCCACCGGTCGTCGAGCCGCAAACCCGGCTTGTCGCCTCGTTGGCAGCCGAAGGCAGCGATGTCAAATATCTCGTCGTCTACGACGCCGTCCGTCACGATGTCGGCCTTTCCCACGTCTCCGGCGAGCGGACCGCCGGCAAGGACTTCGAGTTGTGGATGATCGAAGGCAAGAACGCGCCGGTGTCGATGGGCGTCATCCCGGCCGGTGCGACCGCGCATCTGGCCATCCCGCCCGCCGTCCGGGAGAAATTGGCGCAAGGCGCCGTGCTTGCGGTCAGCGTCGAGCCTGCCGGCGGTTCGCCGACCGGCCAGCCGACTGGACCGGTGGTCGCAGCGGGCGATCTGAAGAGCATCTGACCGATTCTTGCTTCGGAAGAAGACCTGAAATCTATCTCTCACGAACCAAAATCATGCAAAGCTTGTCGGCGGTGACCGATTAGCACATGGAAAATTGAAGCGACACAATATTTCTTACGTGAGGACGAAACTCCGGCATTTCTGTTGCGTATCTTCTTGCGTTCCCGAACGAGGGGAACGATAACCCAAGGAGATTGAAATCATGCGTAAATTCGCCACCCTTTTGCTTGCCGGCACGGTTGCGATTTCTGCGATCGCCACCATTGCCTATGCCCAAAATCCGATGGTCGGCGGCGCCGCCATGTATGCCCAGAAAAACATCGTCGAAAATGCTGTCAACTCGAAGGACCACACGACGCTGGTCGCTGCCGTCAAGGCAGGCGGCCTGGTCGATACGCTGCAAAGCGCTGGCCCCTTCACCGTGTTCGCGCCGACCAACGAGGCCTTTGCGGCACTTCCAGCCGGCACGGTGGAGACGCTGCTCAAGCCTGAAAACAAGGACAAGCTCGTCAAGATCCTGACTTGCCATGTCATCGGCGCCAAGGCGATGGCCGCCGACGTCGCCAAGATGGTCAAGGATGACGGTGGCACCCACAAGGTCAAGACGGTCGGTGGTTGCGAACTGTCGCTCAAGACCGACGGCGGCAAGGTCACCGTGACCGACGAGAACGGCAATGTCGCTAATGTGACGATCGCCGATGTCGAGCAGTCCAACGGCGTCATCCACGTCGTCGACAAGGTTCTCCTGCCGAAGATGTAACAAACGCACGCTGCCGGCGAAGATATCGCTAAGGGCCTCCCTGCGCACACTCCGCGCCGTTCACGCAAGTGGATAGGCGCGGAGTCCCGCTTTGAGGACAGCGATCGTCACCGGCTTTTGATTTCCGTCTGGCGGTCGAATTTGGCACAAGCAGTAACAGGAGGAATGGGCATGAACCGTCGCGAGCTTCTTTTGAGTGGTGCGGCAGCCATTGGCGTTGTCGCAGGCGCCACCGCGCTGCGCATGGGCGGAGCCCAGGATGCACGCGCGGCCGAGACTTTCGAGGTTACCAAGACCGAGGCCGAGTGGCGCGCCATCCTGTCCGACGCGGCCTTCAATGTGCTGCGCAAGGAGGGCACGGAATACCCGGGCACCAGTCCGCTGCTCAACGAGCACCGCAAAGGCATCTTCGCTTGCGCCGGCTGCGACCTGCCGGTCTATTCGTCAGAGACCAAGTTCGATTCCGGCACCGGCTGGCCGAGCTTCTGGCAGGAAATCCCCAACGCGATCGGCAAGACCGTGGACAGGTCGTTGGGCATGACCCGCACCGAGGTCCATTGTCGCCGCTGCGGTGGCCATCTCGGCCACGTCTTCGACGACGGTCCGCCGCCGACCGGGTTGCGGCATTGCATCAACGGTGTCGCCTTGACCTTCAAGCCGGCGACGGCCTGAGGATGGCTGCGCCCCTGACTTTGTCGGAGAGCGCGAGGACTTCGTAATGGTTGATTTTGCGCATGACCCCGAAATCGCTTTTCGGGGTCATGCGCGAGGGCGCCAGGCGGGGATCCAGCGCGCCTCAATGGCCTCCGCCACCGCCGCCCTGAGCGGCTGGCTTGCGGATCACCAGGGTGAAGAGCCCAAGCGTCGCGAACAAAACCGTCAGCATGAAGAATACGTCCATGAACGACAGCAGCGACGCCTGCTGCTGGACCATGCCTGACAGTTTGGAGATGGCCGCCTTGGAGGCGTCGAGCCCGGCGGTCTGCTCGAAGTTGAGCGTCATGTTCTGCAGCTTCTGCTGCGCAGCGGCACTTCCCCATTGCACGTGCTCGGAGAGCCTGGCGTAGTGGAAGGCATTGCGGTCGATCAGCACGGTGTTGATGACGGCCAGGCCGACGGCGCCGCCGAGATTGCGGGTCAGGTTGAACAGGCCAGACGCATTCTTCAGCCGCTCCGGCGGCAGGGTTCCGAGCGCAATGTTGTTGATCGGCACCATGCACAGCATCATCGAGCAACCGCGCAGGATCTGCGGGATCAGCAGTTCATAGAAATCCCAGTCGGCGGTGAGATGCGTCATCCACCAGGTCCCCGTGGCGAAGCCGAAGAAGCCGATCATCATCATGATGCGCGGGTCCATCTTGTTCGACAGGATGCCGGAGATCGGCGCGGTGAAGAACATGGCCAGGCCGCTGACGAACAGCGCCTCGCCGATCATCATCGAATCGTAGCCGCGGATGCGCCCCAGGAACACCGGATAAAGATAGGTCAGACCGTAGAGGCCGATGCCGACGACGAAGGAGAACAGCGAGCCGAAGGCGAAATTGATATTGCTGAAAGCCCTCAGATCGACAATCGGCTCCTCGGCGGTGAACACGCGCCAGAAGAACAGCACCGCGCCGAAGGTCATGATGACGGCGCAGACGAACACCGCCTGATCCTGCAGCCAGTCGTTATTGGGACCTTCCTCCAGCACATATTCCATGCAGCCCAGGAAGGCGGCCATACCGGCAAGCCCCCACCAGTCGAACTTGCTGAACAGCTTGAGATTGGGTTTGTCGAAGTCGATCAGCGACCAGGCGGCCGTCGTCACCAGAATGCCGGGCACGACGTTGACCAGGAACAGCCAGTGCCAGGACATGGCATGGCTGATATAGCCGCCGACTGTCGGGCCGATGGTTGGCGCCAGCGTCGCCACCAGGCCGATCATCGGCGAGACGATGGCGCGACGCGACGGTGGGAAGATGGTGAAGGCGGCTGCAAAGACGCTCGGGATCATGCCGCCGCCGATGAAGCCCTGCACGGCGCGGTAGACGATCATCTGGTCGATATTGGTTGCGGTCGCCGCCAGCGCGCTGGCCGCGGTGAACCCTGCCGCCGAGATCGTGAACAGCACTCGCGTCGACAGCATCCGGCTGAGGAAGCCCGACAGCGGGATCATCACCACCTCGGCAATCAGATAGGCCGTCTGCACCCACGGAATCTCGTCCGAACTGGCGCTCAGGCCCGCCTGGATCTCAGCCAGCGAGGCCGAGACGATCTGGATGTCCAGGATCGCCATGAACATGCCGAACACCATTGCCAGGAAGGCGATGACGCGGCGTGTCGAGATGTGGTCGACCGGCACCGGCATGGCTGGCCTCGGCGCCGATCCTGCAGTTAGGGTTGCGGTCGCCATGACCTTTGCTCCCGGTTCCGCTTTACTTCGATGCCGAAGGCGCCGTGCGGCTGTCGACGGCGACGACGACGCTCAGGCCAGCTCGCAGCTTGCCCGTCTTCAGCACATCCGCTGGCACGTCGATGCGAACCGGAACGCGCTGCACCACCTTGGTGAAATTGCCTGTGGCGTTCTCCGGCGGCAGCAGCGAGAACACTGCCCCTGAAGCCGGCGCCAGCGACGACACGGTACCCTCGATGTCCTGGCCGTCGATCGCGTCGACCGACACTCTGACCTTTTCACCAGGCACCAGCCGGGCAAGCTGCGTCTCCTTGAAATTGGCGACGATGTAGAGCTTGTCCATTGGCACGATGACGGCGAGCTTCTGTCCAGGGCTGATCAGGTCACCCTGCTCGACCGAGCGGTTGCCGACCACGCCGTCATAGGGTGCGCGCAGCACGGTGAAGGACAGGTCCCGCACCGCCTTGTCG
This sequence comes from Mesorhizobium sp. M0983, assembly GCF_040318975.1. Taxonomy (NCBI): domain Bacteria; kingdom Pseudomonadati; phylum Pseudomonadota; class Alphaproteobacteria; order Hyphomicrobiales; family Phyllobacteriaceae; genus Mesorhizobium; species Mesorhizobium sp. M0983. The sequence goes on from NZ_JAMYNH010000010.1 coordinate 193,160, forward strand.
TGGGCAAGCTGCAGCGAGGCCAGCGTGCTGGCCGATTCCGTGCGCTGCGCCTGGAGCACGCCGATATTGGCCTGAGCCGCCGCGATCTGCGCGTCGGCGCCGGCAAGTGCGGCATTGGCTTGCTCGACCGCCGTCTGGGCATCGTCCAACTGGGCCTGGGTGCCGACGCGGGTCTTGAGCAGCTGGGCGGCCCGCGCTTGGACGCGCTTGGCATTATCGGCCGCGGCCTGGTCGGCGGTCTTCTGCGCCTGCGCCTGCTTGAGCGAGGCGCGCGCCGCCTCAGTCTGGGCATCGATGCGGTCGAGCGTCTTGCTCAACGTGGCGATCTGCGCCTCGGCCTGGGCAACGGCTATCTTGTAGTCGCCGTCATCGACGATCAGCAGCGGGTCGCCGGCCTTCACTTGCTGGTTCTCGGTCACTTTGACCTGATCGACATAGCCCGAGATTTTTGGCGAGATGAACGCCGTGTCGGCCTGGACATAGGCGTCGTCGGTCGTGATCATAAAGCGCCCGTCGGTCCAGTAATCATAGCCATACCAGGCGCCGGCGCCCAGCAGGGCCAGGCCGATGATGGGCAACAACATCGAGCGCATCGAGCGCTTCTTTTTGGCGGGAGCCAGCGGGGTGACGTCGGCGGGTTTGACAGGGGCTTCCGGCGCTTCGATCGCAGGCTGGACCTTGGCACTGGGGAAAGGGCGGACTTCGGCACTGGTGGGCGCGTTCGAGGACATGATATCTCTCTAAATTAACTGGCGCTGAATTTTGTCAGACTGAACCGTTCGGTTCGATCCCGACATTGACTTAGCGCTTAAAGAAGCCCATATCAAGAGCAATCGAACCGGATGGTTCGAATTATTTTACGAGGTGTGACATTATGGCCGAAGCCCCCAAGGCCGCTCCTTTGCCTGAGTCAGGCCCATTGCCCGGCGCTGGCAAGGACCAGTGCGATCTGCTGGACAGTCTGCCGCGCGGCCGCCCGGCCGCGGGGCAAGACCCAGTCAAGCGCAGCCAGATCATCGACGGTGCGCGCCGTGTCTTCATCGACAAGGGCTTCGAAGCCGCGTCGATGAACGACATCACCCGCGAGGCCGGCGTGTCCAAGGGCACCATCTATGTCTACTTCGCCAACAAGGAAGAGCTGTTCGAAGCGCTGATCGAGGAAGAACGCGGCACGATCTTCAAGAACATGTACGAAGTGCTGGACCAGATCGGCGACCTTCGCCAGACGCTGGTGAAGTTCGGCATCGTGCTGTCCATGAAGATCACCTCGGCGAGGGTCATCCTGGCGCAGCGGACGGTGATCGGCGCGTCGGAACGCATTCCGGAGCTTGGCGCGCGATTTTACGAACGCGGCCCGAAGCGCGGCCATGACCGGGTTGTCGTTTTCCTCAACATGGCTATCGAACGCGGCCTGCTGAAGATCGACGATGTCGAGCTTGCCGCCTATCAGTTCACCGAGCTGTGCCTGGCCGGTCTTTTCCGCCAGTGCATATTCGCCTATCGCACCAAAGCGCCAAGTGCGGCCGAGATCGAACATATCGTCAGGTCGGGCGTCGATGTGTTCCTGAAGGCCTACGGCACCGAACAGCTTGCAGAGCAGGAACGGACCTCCAGCCCCGCCTGACCAGCCGTCGGATTCCGTTGCCTATCCGCCATTGGCGGCGAGCACGATCGCCGCACGCAATTCTTCGAGGCCTTCGCTCTTTTCCGACGACGTGGCGAGCACGAAGGGAAAGGCCGCCGGGCGTTTCTTGATCTTCTGCAGCGTTTCCTCGATCAGCCGTGGTACCCCCGCCGCCTTGATCTTGTCGGTCTTGGTCAGCACGATCTGATACGACACCGCCGCCTTGTCGAGCAGCGACAGCACCTCGTCGTCCTTGGCCTTGATGCCATGGCGGGCGTCGATCAGCACGTAGACGCGCTTCAGCGTCACGCGGCCCTTCAGGTAGTCGAACACGAGCTTCGTCCACTCGTCGACCTTTTCCTTCGGCGCCGTGGCGTAGCCATAGCCCGGCATATCGACCAGTGCCATCGGCGGCAGATCGGCGCCTTCTCCCGAAAATCCGCCCGGCACGAAATAGTTGAGCTCTTGCGTCCGGCCCGGCGTGTTGGAGGTGCGCGCCAGCCCCTTCTGGTTGACCAGCGCGTTGATCAGCGACGATTTGCCGACATTGGAGCGGCCGGCAAAGGCGATCTCGGGTGGACCCTCCGGCGGCAGGAATTTCATCGCCGGCACGCCGCGGATGAAGATCCAGGCTCGCGTGAACAATTCGATGCCGATCGTGGTCTTGTTCAACGCGTTCAAACCGCTGCCTCCAGAAGAAAAATGTTGCTGCCACGAATGGCATCGAGATTGCGGCTGATCTTTTCCACCGGCCAGTGCCACCACGCCAGCGCCAGCAGCCGCCGGATGGTCCTGTCATCGAAGCGCATCTTCACCACCTTGGCCGGATTGCCGGCGACGATCGCATAGGCCGGCACATCGTGCGTCACCACCGACTTTGCCGCCACAATGGCGCCGTCGCCGATCTTGACGCCCGGCAGCATCACCGCTTCCATGCCGATCCAGACGTCGTTGCCGACGATTGTGTCGCCACGCACCTCCTTCGACCATGTCGCCGGGTCGAAGCCTTCTTCCCAGCCGTGGCCAAAGATATTGAACGGATAGGTCGAAAAGCCGGACATGGCGTGATTGGCGCCGTTCATGATGAAACGCGCGCCCTCGGCGAGGGCGCAGAACTTGCCGATGACCAGCCTGTCGCCGATGAACGGATAATGATGCAGCACGCATTTTTCGGCGAATTTGTCAGGTCCGTCAGGGTCGTCATAATAGGTGAAGTCGCCGATCTCGATATTAGGCGCCGTCACCAGCGGTTTCAGAAAGCCGACGCGTGTGTGCAACGGGATCGGATGCTTGATCGATGGATTGGGTCCGGTCATATCGAGCTCCGTCGAGCACCTGCCAGGCAGGTCAAAATAGCGCGATCCGTCCCGCAGTACCAATCGCTTAATCCAGGCCGGCAGCTTGTGCAAAAAGCCCCGGACGAACCGGGGCTTTCTGGTTTCGCATTATCGGAGCGCCGGCTATTCCGCCGGCGACGGTTTCTTGCGGAACAGCGCGACCAGATTGTCCCACAATTCGATCTTGGCGCCCTGCCGCTTCATGATCACGCCCTGCTGCAGGATCGAGAGCGTGTTGTTCCAGGCCCAGTAGATAACGAGACCGGCCGGAAAACCCGCCATCATGAAGGTGAAGATCACGGGCATCCAGGTGAAGATCGCCGCCTGCGTCGGGTCCGGCGGCGTCGGGTTCATGCGCATCTGCAGGAACATCGTCACGCCCATGATCAGCGGCCAGACGCCGATCATCAGCATGTGCGGCAAGGTGATCGGGATCAGCCCGAACAGGTTGAAAATCGATGTCGGGTCCGGCGCCGCCAGATCCTGGATCCAGCCGAAGAACGGTGCGTGTCGCATCTCGATGGTGATGTAGAGCACCTTGTAGAGCGCGAAGAAGACCGGGATCTGCAGCGCCACCGGCCAGCAGCCGGCGATCGGGTTGATCTTCTCGGTCTTGTAGAGCTCCATCATCGCCTGCTGCTGCTTCATCTTGTCGTCCGCGTATTTCTCGCGGATTTCGAGCATCTTGGGCTGCACCTTCTTCATGTTCGCCATCGACGCGTAGGACTTGTTGGCGAGCGGGAAGAAGAGGGCCTTGACGATGACGGTGGTGGCGAGGATCGCCAGGCCGAAATTGCCGAAGAATTTGTAGAGCGTGTCGATCAGCCAGAACATCGGCTTGGTGATGAAATGGAACCAGCCCCAGTCGATCAACAGGTCGAACCGCTTGATGTGGCGATCCTCGGCATAGGCATTGATCTTGCCGACCTCCTTGGCGCCGGCGAAGACCTCGGTCTCAACCGTCGCCGATTGGCCGGCGTCGACATTGATGTGGTCGGTCAGGAAGTCGGACTGATAGCGGTGCCGGCCATCCTCGAAATAGGCATAGCGCGGCTGGAACGGCTGCTTCTCTGTCGGCGCCAGCGTCACCGCCCAATATTTGTCGGTGATGCCCAGCCAGCCGTCGGTCGACTTGCCTGGCTTGAATTCCCTGTCCTTTTCGATGGACGCGTATTTGTGTTCCTGCAGGCCTTCCTCGCCGGTGAAGCCGATCAGGCCTTCGAACAGCACATAGATGCTGGCAACGGCCGGCTTGTCGAAACGGGTGACGCGGCCATAGTTGAACAATGAGACGGCGGCGGCACCCGAATTCTGCACCGTATCGGAAACCGTGAACATATAGTCCCTGTCGACCGAGAATGTGCGCTTGAAGGTCAGGCCCTTGTCGTTACTGAAGGCGAGCGTCACTGGTGTGTCCGGCGTCAGCGTCGGATTGCCGTCGACGTTCCAAACGGTCTTCGGTCCCGGCAGTGTTCCCGCCTTGTCGTCCCCAACAAAGCCGATCTCGGCGAAATAACCGTTGGGCAGCGACTCAGGATTGAGCAGCGCAATCTCGGGCGAGGTCTTGTCGACCGTCTCCCTGTAATGCTTGAGCCGGAGATCATCGAGGCGCGCGCCGGTGAGGTTGATCGAGCCTTCGAGGCTCGGCGTGTCGATCTTGACGCGCTTGGTCGAGGCAATCACCTGCTCGCGGCCGGCCGGCGTCACCGCGTCGCCGCCAGGCGCGTTCGGAATGGCGCCCGGCTGCACCGGTGTTTCGCTGGCGCCCGGACTGGTGCCTTGGGCGGCCTTCTTCTGCTCCGCCACGCGCTGTTCTTCGATGCGGGCGGCCTCACGCTGCATCTCGCTGCGCGGCATCACATAGAAATATTGCCAAAGCGCCAGGATCAGCACCGACAGTGCGATGGTGATAAAGAAGTTGCGGTTGTTTTCCATCGAAGCCCTTGGCCTATCGTGTTCCACGCAATCTGCGGGAGAGTTCGGCCTTCAACTGGCCAAACGGAGTGGTAAGCACGTCTTCGCGCCCGACGATGACATAATCATTGCCGGGCGCCATGTCATCCGCGGCATGCGTGCGCACGGCCTCTCTCAGCCGCCGCCGGATGCGGTTGCGAACGACGGCATTGCCGACCTTCTTGGTGACCGTATAACCGACGCGCGGCGCCTCGCCGTCGCTGCGATCCAGAACCTCGACGAGGACAAGCCGCCCGCGGCGCTTTTCGCCACGGCGGACGGCCAGGAATTCCGCGCGCTTCAGAAGCCGCTTGGGATGGGCACCCGTTGGCTTGCCGGTTGCGGGCAACGATCTTGTCTCTCGCTTGGTGCTCAGGCGCTGAGACGCTTGCGGCCGCGGTTGCGGCGGGCTGCGACGACGCCGCGGCCACCTTTGGTTGCCATGCGGGCGCGGAAACCGTGCCTGCGTTTGCGGACGAGTTTGGACGGCTGGTAAGTACGCTTCATTTGTTTAAATACCGCGGGGTGCGGCCCTTCTTGATTCTGTCACTTTGTAACAGGAGCTTTGCCGGGCCGGTTTTGGCGCGATCGAAACCGCGCCGGGACGAATGGCCCGAGCGTGAGCGGGCTTATAGAAAGAAGGGTTTTGGAAGTCAATCCAGCCTGTCGGGCCGGCGTTGTCGGACTGGCAGGGAAGTCCTTGCGGCCCTTTGTCCGGCTTCGATCAAGGATGAATTTGGCAAAAAAGCCGCAATCGCCTAATCTCACCCGATCAAGCGATCGTGAAGACAAGCAGTCCTTAAGACAAGCAGCCGTGATGACAGGCAGCCGTGACGACGAGCATGAGTGAAGTCCCAGCAACCGACGAAAGCATCGCCGAGGCGAAGGCCGCCACCCGCAGGGTGCCCTTGGCGCGCGGCCTGTCGACCAAGTTGCTGCTGCTCACCATCGTCTTCGTGCTCTTGGCTGAAATCCTCATCTTCGTGCCCTGGATCGCCAGTTACCGGCTGAGTTGGCTGAAGGAGAGGCTGAGTACTGCCGCTGCTGTTTCCATCGTCCTGGTGCAGGGCGAACCTGCCTCGCTGTCGCGTGCCGCCCAGAACGACGTGCTGATGGCGATCGGCGCCAAGGCGATCGCGGTGCGCGACGGCGGCGTCTCGCGGCTGCTGGTCGTGGCCGAAATGCCGCCGCAGGTGGACGAGCATATCGATATCGCCAATGTCGGCATGATCAAGGGCATGACCGGCGCGCTGGACACGCTGTTTTTCGGCGGCAAGAGGATGCTGCGCGTTTTCGGGCCGGTCGGCGACAGCGACAAGGAGTTCGAGCTGATCATGCCCGACCACCGCCTGCGCAATGCCATGCTGATCTATTCGCGCAACGTCGCCTTCGTCTCGCTGCTGATTTCGCTGTTCACCGCCATGCTGGTCTACGCCGCGATAGACCTGATCATGATCGGCCCGATCAGGACGATGACGCGCTCGATGCTGTCCTTTTCCGAGGCGCCCGACGATCCCGGTCGCATCATTCACCCCGCCGCCCGGGCCGACGAGATCGGCGTCGCCGAACGCGAGCTGTCGCAGATGCAGGAGCGGCTGCAAAAGATGCTGACCGAGCAGAAGCACCTGGCCGATCTCGGCCTGGCCGTGTCGAAGATCAACCACGACATGCGCAACATCCTTGCCTCGGCGCAGCTGATGTCGGACCGCCTGCGCCAGGTAAAGGACCCGACTGTTCAGGCCTTCGCGCCAAAACTGCTGCGCGCGCTCGATCGCGCCGTGTCCTATTCGGAAGGCGTGCTGTCCTATGGCCGCACCCAGGAGCCGCCGCCGTCGCGTCGCAGGCTGCGGCTGCGCCAGTTGGTCGAGGACGTCCAGGGCCTGCTCGACATCGAATGCGGCATCGAATTCGTCAACGCCGTCGATCCGGTGCTCGAGGTCGACGCCGATTCCGATCAGCTGTTCCGCGTGCTCACCAATCTTAGCCGCAACGCCGTGCAGGCGATGGCGGCGGACACCGAGAGCGCCGTAGTGCGCCGCCTGACCATATCGGCCGAGCGCATCGGCAGCGTCAGCCGCATCGTCGTCACCGACACCGGCCCCGGCCTGCCGCCGAAGGCGCGCGAAAACCTGTTCGCGGCGTTTCGCGGCTCGGCCCGCAGCGGCGGCACCGGCCTTGGCCTGGCGATCGCCCATGAATTGATCCGCGCCCATGGCGGCACGGTGGAGCTGGTCGAAAGCATCGGCGGCCGCACCACATTCGCTGTCACCATTCCCGACCAGCCGGTCCGGCTCGACCAAGCCCGCAACGGCCTGCGCCGCCCGGCGTAACGAACCGTTTCGTTACGGACCGTTTCAATTCGCAAATGGTTGGTCCGGGACTAAGAGTCATCGGCTCGGCCGCCGTGCAACGGCTTGTTTCGTTACGGACCGTTCCGATTGGCAAATGACCGATCCAAGACGACGACCTATCGGCTCGGCCGCCGCGTGACGCGATCTTACCTTCGCCGGCCGGCGCATGACGGCAAAACGTGACGGCAAAACTTTTGGCCAGGATCGGCTTGCTTTTCGCAAATTCAGTCGCTAGGGAACAGCTCACATTCGCGGCCGGTCGCCAGGATCGGATCGCGGGGCTATGCAAAGCATGGCCTGTTGCGCGCCCGTAGCTCAGCTGGATAGAGCACCAGACTACGAATCTGGGGGTCAGGAGTTCGAATCTCTTCGGGCGCGCCAAATATCCACCGATCGCACGATATAGCCCGATTCCCATCAGACTACGCCCGCGCAAAGAGCGGGAGATAGTCCGCGAGCGAAAGGCGTAGAAACGGCGGCGTTAGGCGGTGGAAAAGGTCGAATCTCTCGGGTTGAATGGCTGATTTCTGATCAGCAGGCACGTGCCATATATCACTTGGGTGGCATGAGCCATTTCACTCTAAATCTACTTCGGTTGCGAACGTAGAAGGCCGCTGATTGCCGCGAAGTTTACCAATAAGACCTCTTTGCAGGCGCCCGTCGGCCTCGGTGCGTGCTGTAGGCTAAATACAAGGCAATGGCCGTCGTACAAAAGGTGACACCGGCGCTGATAAAGAACACAACGCTCAAACCTGCTCGATCGGCAGCCCATCCCAACGCCGGGCTTCCTAGAGCCATCGCGACATCGAGAAAGACCGTGTAGATGCCCATTGCCAGCCCGCGGCTTTCAGGCGAGGTGTCACGGACAGCCTCGACACCCAGACCGGGATAGACGAGCGAGTAGCCGAGTCCCGCGAGAGCGGCTCCGGCGGATGCCATCATCGTGCTTCGGGCCAATCCCATGAGGATCAATCCGGCCGCTTGCACCAGAACGAACACCAAGGCGATTCTCGCGCCGCCGAACTTATCCGGTAGATGGCCAAACATCATTCGCGCCACGATCAACGCCGCGCCAAAGGCAGTGAAGGCAAGCCAGACGGGCTGCCAGCCGTGATTGGCATAAAGGAGCGAGCTGAATGCGAGAATGGCGCAATAGCCGATGCTGCTAAGCGCCGCGCCAAGTCCGGGTAGCCAGACCGCTCCAATCACGCCGCCAAAAGTGGATCTCGTCCGTGCCGATAGGACAGGCGGACTCGGCGCTCGCAATAGGAACAGCAGAACGAGCAGTGGCGCCAAGGTCGTGATAAGGCCGATCGCCGCAAAGCCGTACGGTACAAAGAGCATCGTGCCGAGCGGACCGCCGAAGGCGAGCGCCGCGAACATGGCCGTGCCGACCCAGGCGATGACCTTCCCCGCATGGCCGGAATCGACCATTGCCAATCCCCAGCTCACGCCCCCGGTGATGATGAAGCTTTCGGCTCCACCGAGCACCGCACGTCCCACCAGAAGAATCGCAACAGAGAGGGTTGGCGAACTCACGAAGGTCAAGGACAGGAGATACAGCAATCCAGCACCGGCGGCGGCGATCAGGCCGAGGACGACGCTGCGTTTGCCGCCATTCGCATCCGAATAGGTGCCGGACCATATGCGCGTGACCAGAGACGCGGCAAATTGCGAGCCCGCAACCAGGCCGACGACGAAAGTTCCGAAGCCGAGATCCTGATTCACATGCAGCGGCAGCACCGGCAGGGCCGCGCCGATGACGAGGAAGCCGGCCAACACGGCCGCCATGATCGGCAGCAACGTCACGGCGGCTGAGGGCGGCGGTCTGGACGATGAGGGCAAAGGAGTCATCGCGACCAGCAGCGTTCAGTTGGCGGAGCGCTTCTCGAACACGGAGCGCGCAACAGCGGCTGCCGAGAAAGCGTTCGGCCATCCGGCGTAGTACGCGAGATGGCTGATGGCTTCGGAGGCTTCCATGCGCATCAGTCCATTATCCATCGCCCGGTTGAGGTGGTAGGGAATCTGCTCGACCTGGCCGGCCGAGATCAGGGCGCTGACCGTCACCAGACTGCGATCGCGCGGGGCGAGATCGGGCCGCAGCCACAGGTCGCGAAACAATACGTCGGTCGTATCCCTCACCAATCCCGGCGATGCCGGTCCTGTGCCTTGCGCGACGCGGGCGGCGCGATCGGCCTCGGCTTTTTCGTCCAGCGGCAGGAAATCAACCATGGCCTTGGGGAGCTGGTCGGGTCCGACACCGCGCGCCGCGAACACCTCCTTCGTGATGCCCGTCGCGGCAACCGCATTGCCCCAGCCGGCATAGAAGGCGAGATGCGTGATAATCTCTGAGATTTCGGCCGGCTTCACCCCATTGTCGAGTGCGAGATGCACCTGCTCCGGCAGGAGAATGTCCTGGTTGCGCGTGATCACGGCAGCGACAGTGACGATGCTGCGATCCCGCAGCGACAGGCCCGGCCTCTTCCAGAGGCCATTTGCAAGCTTCTCATCGGCGTAGCGCTCAAGCGCGGGCGAAACGGTTCGCACGTCTTCGCGAGACAGGCTGCCGGTCTGCGATCCGGTTTGCGCGGCGGTATCGACGGCTCCCATGGAAAGAGCGAGAGCCAGAACGGTCGAGGTTTTCATGATGAAGCCTTTCGTTCCGTTATCCCGTCAGCGGTATTGCTCGTCGGAAACAGGTTCGAGCCAGTCGACGTTCTTGCCGTCCTGCATGTAGCTCAAGGCGATATGCGCCATGGGGCTGATCGCGGTCGCTCCATGCCAGTGCTTCACGCCGGCCGGAATCCAGACCACATCGCCAGGATTGATGCCGCGCCGCTCCTTGCCGTCTTCCTGCACCCAGCCTTGACCGCTCGTGATGATAAGCATCTGGCCTGCCGGATGGGTGTGCCAGACCGTCCGCGCGCCCGGCGCGAAGTTCACCAGTCCAGTGCTCGCCCGCGTAATGTCGGTAGGCGGATAGAGCTGGCCGATGACCGCCTGCCCGGTGAAGTTGTCCGCCGTTCCGATCACGGCCCGGCGTGCCGCCGTTCGTACGGATTTCGATGGTCTCGGCCTCGGCCGGCATCAGGCCGGCCGTGCTGATTGCAGCGGCAGCGAGAATCTTCTTCATGTCGGTCTCCTTCTGCGTTTGCAGCTTCTTGCTGTTCTCGGTGAATGATGCGGGTTTTGTCCGACACCCGCGGCATTTGTGCTGATGCGCAGCGGCCTTCCAGGTTCAGGAAAGCATTTCGACGCGCAGCGGATATTCTCCGCGCATCAGAAGCGGCGCCGGTCCCTGGTCTAGTCGCCCGAGCCGGATCAGGCCGCGCGACCAGCGATAGAGACCATGAAACATCGCGAGATTGCCCCAGGGGGCGTAGTAGCAAAGATCGCCAGCTGCCTCGTTCCCGAAGCGACCGCTGCCTTCCTCGGTGAGCTTGCGCGGCAGATAGGCGATCTTCTCGTTGGACGAATAGTCGTCGATCGTCAGGTCCAGCGGCAGCATCGAGACCAGATCGTGCGCTGAAGGATTGTTCTCCAGCGTCGCCGTGAAATCCTGATCTGCAAAAACAAATCTCAGGCGCATTGGGGCTCCTTTCGTACCCGGGGTTGTAGAGGTCTGAGAGCGCACCGAAGAGGGAAGCGCGAAGCTGGCAGCACCTGCCAGCAAGGTGCGGCGTGAAAGCCATGCGGCGTCGCGTGTCATTTAAGGTTTCCCAATCGGTGCGGCCATGTCCATTGCTCCGGCACACGGCCGCACCCTTCGATGCTACGGCCCTGTTATGCAGCCAGATGCTGACCGAAGAAGCTGGTAAGCCTGTCGAACGGAATCAGGTCCACACGGTCGTAGAGATCGACGTGACCGGCGCCCTGGACCCAAACCAGTTCCTTCGGCTCGGCTGCCAGTCTGTAGGCTTCCTCGCTGAATTCCTTCGAATGCGCCTGATCGCCGCTGATGAACAGCATCGGGCGCGGCGAGATCGTCTCGATATCGTTGAACGGGTAGAAGTTCATGAACTTGACGTTGCTGGTCAGCGTCGGCTTGGTCGTTATCTGGTCGGAGACACCCGCCGGGGTAAACTCTCCGCGGGATGTCCGATAGAAATCGTAGAACTCACGCTGGATGGGGTGCGTCGACGCGGTCAGTTCGAGATCAGTTCCGCCCGTATGCTGGATCTGGCCGCCTTCGAATTCGGAGTAGCGCTGCTCGGCGGCCGCCGCGATGATCTGCTTGCGTTGCTCGACGCTTAGCGAGTGATTGAGTGCGTTTCGGTTCGCCGCGCCCATGTCATACATGCTGACCGTGGCGATGGCGCGCATGCGCGGGTCGATCTTGGCGGCGCTGATGACGAAGCTGCCGCTGCCGCAGACACCAATCGCGCCGATGCGATTGCGGTCGACGAACGCGCGTGTTCCAAGGAAATCCACCGCTGCGCTGAACGCTTCTGCATAGACATCCGGCGAAACGATCTGACGGGCTTCGCCTTCGCTCTCGCCCCAGAAGGGCAGGTCGATCGCCATGGCGATGAAACCCTGCTCGGCCATCTTGGTGGCATAGAGGGTCGCGCTTTGCTCTTTCACCGCGCCCATTGGATGGCCGACGACGATGGCCGGATGACGTGCATTGCGGTCAAGGTTCTTGGGAACGAGCAGATTCCCCGCGACATTCATCTGGTATTGGCTCTTGAAGGTGACTTTCTGCAGCGTCACCTGATCGCTCGTATAGAAATTGTTTGCACCGTTGGACATGTCTTGAGCCTTTGCGAAGGTTAGGTTTCCAAGTGACATCGCGCCGAATGCGGCGATGCCTGTTCCGGTCAGCTTCATCAACTCACGCCGGTGGATGTTTCGGGCCGGGGCTTTCTGGTTTGTTGCGTCAGGGATGTTCGTAGGCATCTATGATCTCCTGCAAGGTTAGAGTGGATTTGAGATTGGCCGATCCTGCTGGTCATTCAGGCTTGAGCAGACGCGGCCCATTGCCGGCCAGAATCACGCTGCCGACGAACGCGGCGAAGATTGACATGCCAGCCAGCAGCAGCCCGCCGACCACGGCACCGAGCAGTGGTGATGACCATGCTCGCAGCCACCGCGAAGAGGCCGCTGATCGAAATCGCCTGTCCGGTTGCTACCTGCATCTGCTGTGGCGGCGATCGCCATATGGTTCGGTCCCGCTGAATTGTTGCAATGCAAACCTAGTGGTTTTGCCATAAAACGATTACCCGTCGAAATTGGCATGAACTAATCGACTACGTCGAATAATCTGTTGCGAGATGGCAAACGAAGGAAGCTCATGGCCAGAACCGATCTCAACCAATTGACGTGGTTTCAGGCCGTCGCAGAAGAGCGCAGCTTCACCAAGGCAGCGGCAAAGCTCGGCGTCGCGCAATCGACGCTCAGCCACACGATCAAGCAGCTCGAAACACGCATGGGCATACGCCTTCTGACCCGCACGACGCGTAATGTCGCGACGACCTTTGCGGGCGAAAGGCTGCTACAGACGATCACCCCGCGCATTGGTGAAATCGAAGACGAGATCGCAGCGCTGATGGCGTTCCGCGAAAAGCCGTCAGGCTCGATCAGGTTGACCCTGTCCGACCACGCGCTCGAAAGCGTGGTCTGGCCGAAGCTTAAGCCGGTCCTCAGCGCCTATCCCGACATCGGCGTCGAACTGATCCTGGACAGCACCTTCCGCAACATCGTCGAGGAAGGCTTTGACGCCGGTGTCCGGCTTGGAGAGAGCGTCGAGAAAGACATGATCGCGGTCCGCATCGGCCCGGACTGGCGCCTGGTCGCCGTGGCTTCGCCGCGATACTTCGCGGCGCACGGTGTGCCTGTCCATCCGCAGGACCTGATCCGCCATGTCTGCATCAACATGCGCCACGAGACCGCCGGCGGTCTTTATGCCTGATGCCTGGGAATTCGAGAAGGATGGACAGGCGCTGCGTGTCCGTGTGGACGGTCAACGTACCTTCAACAACACCTACGTCATGATCGACGCCGCGGTGAGTGGCTATGGTATCGCCTATGTTCCCGAGAACATCGTGGAGCGGCACGTCGCCTCAGGGTTGCTGGTGCAGGTCCTCGACGACTGGTCGCCCTTCTTCGATGGCTATTTCCTCTATTATCCTAGCCGCCGCCAAAACCTTCCTGCGTTCAAGATTATTGTCGACGCATTGCGGCATCGGGAATGAAGAGAGAGGATCTAAACCCGCGCGATTGGCTCACGTCCATTTGGGAGTGTTCTAGGGGCAATAGGCAGAGTTCTCATCATCGCCCCGATGCGGCGCCATTAAACTCATGCCCACCCCGGGAACATAGGTAACAGAATCTATCGCCTGCGGCCGGAAGATCGCGAGGAGTGAGCGCCATCCCTGCCAAAAGAGCGGTGTCGGCTGAAGCTGCTCAGTCGGCCTGCTTGACCTCCGGACCTGGTTCAGTTGGCGGAACTGGCGTGCAATCTTGGCCGGTGCATTCCTGCACAGGATCGTTCGCCGGCGGGAGACAGTTTTGGCCTTCACAATGAACGGGCGGCTGCACTGTGGCGGCTTCGTTGTTCGGCGGCACAGGCCGATCCTCAGCGCGAACAGCCGGCATTCCAAGGTCGATCATGGCCGTGCACAAGAGCGCAATCCGAAGCACGTTCATTTTCGCCTCCGCAACTGACAGCGAGACGCAGATTATACCTTCGAACTGCGGCCAACATCCTGTCACCCGCGAACGGCGTTAACAGCGCGTTTCATTGCCGGTCGGAAGGGCGTACCGATTGAGATCGAGCGTCGTCCTCTACCTGGCAAAATAGCGCCAGAAACGGGGCATTCGGCAGGAGGTGACTGAAGCCAACCTTCCGATTTTCCTGTACACGTGTTCGAAGGGTTTGAGTGCCTTAGGGCTTTCGCATATTCGAGCTTCTTCAGGTCTTTCACGGGGGAACGTACATGACGGCGTTCAACAGCGTCCGCTTCCAGGTCAAGCCGGGTAGTGAAGACGAATTCGTCGAACTGTTCAGCAGCGCTCCGCGCAACTTCGAGGGATTGCGAAAAATGGCTCTCATCAAATCGGGAGATGGCGCCTTCTTCTCGATTGGAGAGTGGGACACTTTCCAGCACATGGTCGATGCCAGGCCCACAATGCTCGGCAATCTTGATCGGTTCCGGCATACGTTGCAGCAGCTTGAAGGCGGATATACGGATGCTGTTTCCGGCGAGGCCGTCTTCGACACGGACGGCAGGAGCGGCGGCCGGTCGGTATAGTGTTCGCACTTCGAAAAGCTTATGCCGTGCGCCACTTCCGGCTGCCTCACCTAAACCGCACATTCCCCCTGGAAAGCTCTGCCACCGACCTGCATCCCATCAGCCGCATGTCGCGTTCGATCTCGGTTCGCATCAGGCCGAGCGCCCGTTCGACGCCGGCCTGTCCGGCCGCTGCGAGCGGGAAGAGGTAGTAGCGCCCGAGGCCGACGGCCTTGGCGCCCAGCGACAGAGCTTTCAGGACATGCGTGCCGCGCTGGACGCCGCTGTCGATGATCACGTCGATCCTGTCGCCCACCGCGTCGACGATCTCTGACAGCTGGTCGAAGGGACTGCGCGAGCCGTCCAACTGCCTGCCGCCATGATTTGACAGAACGATGCCGGTGCAGCCGATGTCGACGGCCTTTCTGGCATCGGCAACGCTCATGATTCCCTTCAGGCAAAACTGGCCGTTCCAGAAGCGGACCATGTCTTCGACGTCCTTCCAATCCAGCGACGGGTCGAGGATCTCCGTGAAATAGCGGCTGATGGAAAGCGCTCCGCCACCGAGATCGATATGGCCGTCCAACTGCGGCAGGCTGAACTTTTCGTGCGTCAAATAGTCGATGGCCCATCTCGGCTTGATCGCAAACTGCATCATGCCGCCGAGCGTAAGCCGAAAGGGGATGGAAAAGCCGGTCCGCAGGTCACGCTCGCGGTTTCCGCCGGTGACGCTGTCGACCGTCAGCATCATCACCTCGACGCCGGACGCCTTGGCGCGCTCCATCATGGCGCGGTTCAGGCCGCGATCCCTGTGGAAATAGAACTGATAGACCTGCGGCGTCCTGTGCTTGCGGACTTCCTCCAGGCTGACCGTGCCGAGCGACGAGACGCCGAACATCGTCCCGAACTTCTCCGCCGCCGCGGCGACGGCGCGCTCGCCGCTATGGTGAAACAGCCGCTGGAGAGCCGTCGGCGAACAATAGACCGGCATCGCCAGTTTCTGGCCCATGACGGTGACCGACATGTCGATCTGCCCGACACCGGCAAGCACGTTTGGGACGAGGTCGCAGTCCTCGAACGCAGCCGTGTTGCGCCGCAGCGTCGTCTCGTCGTCCGCGCCGCCATCGATATAGTCGAAGATCGGTCCTGGCAGGCGCTGTCTGGCCAGCCTGCGAAAGTCCTGAAAATTATAGCAGCTTTGCAACCTCATAGGGCTCAATCGGATCTATGCGGGGCGCGATGTCAAGCCTATGCAATTGTCGATCGCCGACTATTCCGCCGCCTCGCGTCAGCCCGCCACCGCGCCAACCGACTCCCGCTCCACCAGCGGGCATTCGAGCTTGGTGATGGGATGGCGGCCACGACCGGGAGGGGCGGGGACTTCCAGCTGCTCGATCGCCCATTGCCCCATCGCCATATGCGGCAGGATCGACGTCGTCAGCGGCGGGAACAGATGGCGCGCGATCTCCTCGTCGTCATAGCCGACCACCGAAATATCCTGGGGGATGTGCAGGCTGGCCTCCTTCAGCGCCTCGTAGCAGCCGATCGCAGTGCGGTCGTTCTGGCAGAAGATGGCGGTCGGCCGGTCTTTCAGCGCCAGTAGCTTGATGGTCGCGGCATAGCCGGCGCTCGCCGACCAATCGCCTTCGACGACCAAGGCCGGGTCGAACGGGATGTCGGCTGTCGCCAGCGCCCGGCGGTAGCCCTTCAGCCGGTCCTGCGCCGCCTGCATCCATGGCTCGCCGGTGATGGTGGCGATACGGCGATGGCCATGGCTGATCAGGTGCCGGGTCGAGCTCTGGCCGCCGGCGATCTCGCTCGGCACCACGGCGGGGAAGGCATAGTCGGCGGTGTAGCAGTTGAGCAGGATGACCGGAATGTCGAGGCCGTAGAGATACTCCGGCGCGACGATCTCGCGGGTGAAGATGGTCATGTAGATCAGCGCCGAAATGCCCTGCTTGGTCAGCGCCGCGATGGCCCGGGGCTCCATCACCTCGTCGCCCATGGTCTGCGCCACCAAAAGTACATTGCCAGCGTTCCACGAGGCTTGCCGCGCCCCTTCAATGGCGACGACCGCCTCCGGGCTGGTCGCCAATTGGTCGACGGCGAAGCCGATCACGCCATCCAGCCCGTCAAAAGCGGCAACCGGGGCTCGCAGGGCGGAAAACACCGGCGGCGCATAACTGAGGGCCCGCGCCGCCTCTATCACCCGCTCACGAGTTTGCTGCGATAGCCTGATGCCCGGCGTGTTGTTGAGGACGAACGAAACCGTCGCCTGCGAACAACCGGCGGCCCTGGCGATGTCGGTCATGGTAACGCGGCCTCTGGGGTTTTTCCCGGACGGCTTGCGCCGCCTTGTACCCTCAAGGACGGGATCGCGCAGTGGTTCGTTCATGTCATTCGTCCCTCAAATCTCGCATTTGTAAGGTAAAGCGATGCTAATAGATATAAGTGCCGTCTTAAGTGATTTAGTCGCGAATCCGACGTGACAGCGCATTGGGAGGCTCCTTTCTTGTGAGAATCCCGATTAAACTAATACTCTTTACTAATATCCGGCGGCCCTATAACGTCAATCCATCATGCTCGGACGAACATCGAACCCGCGCATGTTCGGAACGTAAGCCAGCCTAGTGGCGGACAGTTCCCGTCAACCGAAGCTCGCCTGCCGTTTCGAGGAAATGTCAGACAAATCGGACTATTTACGAACGACGAATGAGTCTCTAAAGTCGACGATCGCGGCTGGAATGGCGTCGTTCTTCGCTGCCGGAACCCTGAGGAGGAGGGCGTCCAAGCCGCGCCGGCACGTTCATCATCAGCGAAAATTACTGAGTCAAATGGGAGGTTGAATATGAAATCTGCGATACGAAATGCGTCCGTCGCCGCTGCGGCCCTGCTGCTCGGCCTGTCCGTGAGCGCAATTGCGCGGGCCGACGACAAGCCGACACTGGCCTTCGTCGTCAACGGCGCTTCCGATTTCTGGAAGGCTGCCGAAGCCGGGGTCAAGAAGGCTCAAGGCGAATTGCCCAATTACAATCTAGAACTCAAATATCCGGAGCAGTCCTCGGTCGCCATCCAGCAGCGCCTGATGGACGATCTGGTGACGGCCGGTGTTAAGGCGATCATGGTCTCGGCCGTCGATCCCAAGACGTCGACCGACGGGCTGAACAAGATCGCCTCGGAAACGGCGTTGTTCACCACCGACAGCGATGCACCGCAGACCAAGCGTGTCGCCTATATCGGCTCGTCCAATGTCGATGCCGGCAAGCAGGCGGCAGAGATTGCCAAGAAGGCGATGCCAGATGGCGGCAAATGCCTCGGCTTCGTCGGCCTGCTCGGCGCCGACAATGCCAAGGAACGCATCCAGGGCATGAAGGACGGCCTCGCCGGCACCAAGATCGAACTGGTCGACGTGCGTGGCGACGATATCGACCAGGCCCGCGCTAAGAAGAACGTCGAGGACGCGCTGGTCGCCAGCCCCGACGTCACCTGCATGGTCGGCTTCTATTCCTACAACACGCCGCGTATCTATGAGGCGCTGCGCGATGCCGGCAAGCTCGGCCAGATCACCGTCGTTGGCTTCGACGACGATCCGATCACGCTGGGCGGCGTCAAGGAAGGCACCGTCGCCGCCACCGTCGTG
This sequence comes from Mesorhizobium sp. M0983, assembly GCF_040318975.1. Taxonomy (NCBI): domain Bacteria; kingdom Pseudomonadati; phylum Pseudomonadota; class Alphaproteobacteria; order Hyphomicrobiales; family Phyllobacteriaceae; genus Mesorhizobium; species Mesorhizobium sp. M0983. The sequence goes on from NZ_JAMYNH010000010.1 coordinate 211,297, forward strand.
CAGCAGCCCTTCGAATGGGCCTATCAGGGCATGAAGCTGATGGCCGCCTATCTCGAAGGCAACAAGTCGGGCGTTCCCGCCGATGGACTGATCATCATCCCGACCAAGATCATCGGCAAGGACGATGTCGACGCCTACGCCGCCAGCCTCAAGGCGATGTCTGGAAACTGAGCAAACTAGGTTGCGCCGGCTCAAGGTTCGCCTTGAGCCGGCGTTCTATTGACGGGCCTCGCGAGGCCCGTCAGTCTGAGTCCAAAACGGCTCACCGGCTGCTGTCAGGCGTGATGAATTATTCCGACCCATCCATCGTTGCATCCACGGACGCTCCGTTCCTGAGCCTCAACGGTGTGCGCAAGACCTATCCCGGCGTTGTCGCGCTGGACGGGTTCTCGATCGAGGTCAGGCCCGGCGAGGTCATCGGCCTGGTCGGCGAAAACGGCGCCGGCAAATCGACGCTGATGAAGATCCTCGGCGGCGTCACCAGGCCGGACACCGGCACCATCATTGTCGATGGCGCCGCCCATGACGGGCTGACTGTCGAGGCCAGCATCGGTTCGGGCATCGCCTTCGTCCACCAGGAACTCAACCTGTTCGAAAACCTCGACGTTGCCGCCAATATCTTCTTCGGCCGCGAACCGCTGCGCGCCGGCCCGCTCAAGCTGGTCGACCGCGCCAGGCTGCGAGCGCTGGCGGCGCCGCTGCTCAAACGCGTGGGCGCCAATTTCTCGGCCGATACGCCGGTATCGGCGCTGTCGCTGGCCCAGCAGCAAATGGTCGAGATCGCCAAGGCGCTGTCGATCAAGGCAAGGCTGGTTATCCTCGACGAGCCGACCTCGAGCCTGCCGATCGCCGAAACCGACAAGCTGCTTGGTGTCATCAAGGCGCTGAAGGCAGACGGCATCAGCGTCATTTTCATCTCACACCGCCTGCACGAGGTCGAGCGCGTCGCCGACCGCGTCGTCGTGCTCAGGGACGGCATGCTCGCCGGAACTTTGCCGAAGAGCGCCATCAATCACGACCAGATGGTCAAGCTGATGATCGGCCGCATGCTCAAGGAGAGGGAGAAGGCCGCAGAATCGGCGCGCCCGCCGGGCTCTGTCGCGCTGTCGGTCAAGGCCATTCGCACCGCCGCCTATCCCGACCGGCCCGTCGACCTCGACGTCAGGCATGGCGAGATCCTCGGCCTTGCCGGTCTCGTCGGCTCCGGTCGGACGGAGCTGGCGCGCGTGCTGTTCGGCATCGACAAGAGCTTTGGCGGCTCGTTCCAACTTGACGGAAAAGATCGGGTTCTTGGTTCGGCCGCGGACGCAGTGGCCAACGGTATTTTCCTCGTCCCGGAAGACCGCAAGCTGACCGGCATCCTGCTCGATCTGTCGATTGCCCAGAACATCTCGCTGCCCAATCTGCCGGCGCATTCGCGGCGCTCGCTGGTCTCGGCCAGCGCCGAGGCCGCCACCGCCGAGAAACAGAAGACCGATCTGGGCATCAGGGCGCCCTCCGTGCAGACGCGTACCGGCACGCTGTCGGGCGGCAACCAGCAAAAGGTCGTGCTGGCCAAATGGCTGGCGATGAAGCCGAAGGTGATGATCCTCGACGAGCCGACACGCGGCATCGACATTGGCGCCAAGGCCGAGATCTACGGGCTGATGCGGGCGCTGGCCGATGCCGGCGTCGCCGTGCTGATGATCTCCAGCGACATGGAGGAGGTGATCGGTGTTTCCGACCGCATCGCCGTCATGCATGAAGGCCAGATCTCCGGCATTCTCGACAAGGAACGGTTCAGCCAGGAAAACGTGCTGCTGCTGGCGGTCGGCAAGCAGCCGAAATAGTTCGCCGGCATTGGGAGACGACGATGAGCAAGAAAGATCTCGGCCTGCTGATCCTGATCCTGGCGGTCGGCGCGGTGGTAGCGATCATCAACCCGCGCTTCCTGCTGCCGATCAATCTCGCCAACACCTCGAACCTGATCGGGTTGTTCGGCATCCTGTCGATCGGCCAGGCTTTCGTCATCATCACCGGCGGCATCGAATTGTCGGTCGGCTCGGTGGTTGCGCTGCTCGGCGTGCTGTTCATCGACTTCATCGCCACGCGCGGCATGGCCTGGCCGGTCGCCCTGCCGCTGATCCTGGTGCTCGGCGGCATCATCGGGCTGGCGCATGGCTGGCTGATCACCCGGCTCAAATTGCAGCCTTTCGTGGTGACCTTGTGCGGCCTGCTGATCTATCGCGGCGTGGCGCGCTTCTATACCGCCGACGGCACCGCCGGCTTTGCCTTCGGACAGAACTTCCCGGAACTCGAGTTCCTGACGGCGGGGCGGTCCTGGGGCGTGCCGAACAGTTTCATCGCGCTGATCGTCATCGCCGTCGTCATGTGGGTGGTGCTGCACCGTTCGGTGTTCGGGCGATATCTCTACGCCATCGGCAAGAACGAGGAAGCGGCGAAATATTCCGGCATCCGCACCGGCCGCATCGTCATGGCCGCCTATGTCATCTGCGGCGTGCTGACGGCGCTGTCGGCTATCTATTTCGCCATGTACACACGCTCGATCTCGCCGGCGAGCCACGGCCAGTTCTACGAGCTCTACGCCATCGCGGCAGCGGTGCTCGGCGGCTTCTCGCTGCGCGGCGGCGAAGGCTCGCTGATCGGCGTCCTGCTCGGCACGGTGCTGCTGCAGGAGTTGCAGAACCTCGTCAACCTGCTCGGTATCCCGTCCTCGCTCAACTTCGCCGTGATGGGCGGGGTGATCCTCATCGGCGTTCTGGTCGACCAGCAATGGGGCGTGTTCAGGGCGCGGCGGCGGATGCTGGAAGCCACCCGCAAGGGCGTGGCGGGTGCTGCCGCGGAATGACGCAAAAATAGCTGGATGAAATACGCCGACTGCCATTGGCAGGCATGAAAAGGTCAGCCTGAGCTTCGCGACAGCAGTTCAGGTTAATCTCTATTTGGAACGAAACCCGTATCTGAGCGTTTATTTAAGCTTTGCTACGCGGAGGCGTCCCATGCCCATGAATCCAGTAAGTACCGCAAAGATAGGAACTCACCCCCTCCACCCGATGCTGATACCTTTTCCTGTCGCGTTTCTTGTCGGTGCCTTTGTCACCGACCTGGTTTTCTGGGGGACTGCCGACGCCTTCTGGGCACGGGCATCGATGTGGCTGATCGGGGCAGCTATCGTAATGGCGCTTCTCGCTGCGACAGCTGGTTTTATCGACTTCCTCAACGAGCCGCGCATTCGCGCCTTGTCCGACGCCTGGTACCACATGCTGGGCAACTTGACCGCGGTCGTTGTGGCTCTGATCAATTTCTACCTTCGCTATGCTCAAGGCGCCGAGGCCGCGGTCCGACCGTGGGGCGCGCTGTTGTCGTTCATAGTGGTCTGCATACTGCTGTTCACCGGCTGGAAGGGCTGGGAGATGGTCTATCGGCATCACGTTGCAGTTCTGGATACACCGGCGGATGCACCAGCGAAGCCTTCGACAACCACTAGCACGGATACTCATCACGCTGGTCGGGATCGGCACGCCGCATGAGGCCATGATCCCGAACAGTGGATACCGGTTTCCAAAAAGATATGGGTTAGACAAGTAGCGCCCATCCCGAATGCATCGGATGGGCGCGCCTTAGATGAGGCCCGACATGTCGGAGAAGGCCATGGCCTTGCGCAGCACCTCGGTGAAGCGCTCGCCGGCGGCTTCACGAGGGCCGCTATTGTCGATGGAGGTGACGCCCGGTCCGGACAGCGCCACATTGGCGCTGCGCGCCAGCCGTGCCAGCACTTCGCCGCGCGACTCGCGCCCGCGCAAGGCCAGCCGCTCGGCCAGGATCTCCGGTGCAGCCGTGATCTCGACGATAGCCAGATTGGCGTAGCGGTCCCGCAGCGTCGGGATGATCGCGCGCGAGACGTTGGCGATCGCGACACGGCCGTTGGAGACTGACCAGTCGACTTCGGCCGGGATGCCATAGCGCAGGCCATGCGCCTCCCAGGAAATCGCGAAGGCGCCATCCGCTTCGGCCTCGACGAAGGCAGCGTCGGCTAGCGTATCGTGATCCTCGGTGGCCGCATCGCTCGGCCGGGTGATCACCCGGCGAACGAACTCCAGTCGGCTCTCGTCGGCAAACATGGCGCGCGCATAGCCGATCACCGTGTCCTTGCCGGCACCGCTCGGTCCGACGACGGCGACGAAGACGCCGTCGCGGATTGGAAATCCCGCGGCGGACAATTCACGCTCGACCGATGCCGACACCATCATGCGACCCGCCGTCCCTGCCGCCACACCGTGCGGACAACCGGGACGTGATCGTCGACGCGCACGCGAACCAGATCGGCGCGCCGGCCGGGCTCGATGACACCGCGATCGGTGAGGCCGACAGCCTCGGCCGGGTTCTTCGACACCATCGCCACTGCCTGAGGCAACGAGATGCCCTCGACCACGTCGCCGAGGAAAAAGGCCGACTGGATCAGGCTGAACGGAATGTAGTCCGATGACAGGATATCGAGCAGGCCGTCGCCGGCCAGTGTGCGGGCCGAGACATTGCCCGAATGCGAAGCGCCGCGCATGACGTTCGGCGCGCCCATCAAAACGCCGAGCCCTGCCTCTTTCGAAGCCCGAGCCGCCTCCTCGGTGGTCGGGAACTCGGCGACACGGACGCCTTGCTCGATCGCTTCATCGACATGGCTGACGGTTGCGTCGTCATGGCTGGCGAGCACGATACCGCGCTCTTTGCACGCAGCGGCGATGAAGCTGCGGTTCGGGCTCGAGTTCTTCGCCGATTCCGCCATCCGCTTTTCGCAGAATTTCTGGAAATCGCGATCGGTCAGCTTCAGCTTGCGCTGGTAGTAATACGCATAGGTTTCGAGATCGACGAATTGCCGCTGTCCCGGCGCGTGGTCCATCAGCGACGCCAGCCTGACCCGCTCGTCGCCGTCGAAATTGGCGAAGGCTGTGAGGCAGTCCGGCGCCGAAACCTCGCAGCGCAGATGGATGAAATGGTCGGCCCTGAGCCGGTCCTGCTGGACGCTGTCCTCAATCGCCTCGGCCAGCTTGCGTATGTCGGCGGCCGTCAGGTCGGCGTCCTCGTCCATACCGACGCGCAAGGCGTCGAGCACGGTGGTGATGCCGGCGGTCGCCACCTGCGCGTCGTGGGCGAGCACCGCGGCGATCGGGTTCCAACGCACTTTCGGCCGTGGCGCGTAGTGGCCTTCGAGATGGTCGGTGTGGAGCTCGACCAGGCCAGGGATGATGAAGTCGCCGCCCATGTCCTCGCCGCTGCGGCCAGCGCGGGGAGCAATGTCGGCGATCACGCCGTCGCGCAGCACGATCGACCCTTCGACGATCTGGTCGGCAAGCACGATGCGGGCGTTGTCAAGAACGGTCTCGGCGGTCATCTCAGGCAGTCCTCGGAGCATTTTGCAGCCAACTGAAAATGGATTGGCGTCGCACAATGCGGTTAAAGGAAATAGTCATCTCAGGCAGTTCTTCTGGCCGGGCGGCGCCCGAGCGCGTGATGGGACAGCACCATGAACGGCGCACCCGGCTCAGTTTCGACAAACAGCGTCAGCGCGTCCACCGGCACCGGCCGTTGCAGCACGTCCGCAAACAGGCTGTCGATTGCTAGGCGAAGACGAGGGCTTTCCTGTGACGACACCCGGCCGGACAGGGTCATATGGAAACGAAACGTCTCGAAGACATAGGGGTAGCCCCATTGGCAGAGATTGCGGAACTCATCGGGCTTCAGCGAGTCGGGGCTGCGGCGTTCAATCTCCGCGTCTGTCAGCGGCGCGCGAAAGCGGTCGAAGCCGCGCACCACATCATCGGCGAAACGGTTGAGCCCCGGCAGCGGTGCTTCCGGCACGAGCGCGAAAAAGCTGTCGATCTGGCTGACGACGAGACGCGGGACCGTCACCACCGGCGTCGCCTCGGCAAAATCGTCGAGTGCGGCGCGAAGCGAGGCCTCCGTCTCGTTTGAAGCCAGCCGGAAGGGCGCCTTCAGCGTCGCATGAAAGCCGTAGCGGCGCGCCGAGGCGGTATGGAAGGCAACTTCCGCTGCCGACAACTCGCCCACCGCCTCGACCGGCCTCGTGGCGGCACCGAAGGGATCACGGCCGAGCCAATTGGCGGCGATCCGCGCCAGCGGTTCGTCCTGCAGGGGGGTGAAATAGATCGCGTAGCGCATCGAAGTTCCTCGTCAGCCCCGCTGCCATAGGCGATTTGCATGACGAAATGACGAAGCTTTGCAGCGTTTTCGGTAACAAAACGACACAGCCTGGTCATTAGCCGACGATTTTTTCGGCTTGGACCAGCGGTTGAGAAGCGAAGGGGAAACGGTCAGGCCATCAGCCATTCGTGCTCGGGCGCGTTGTGGAATTTCCACGTCCGCTTCGGTCCGGCCATGACGTTGAGATAATAGAGATCATAGCCGTGGCAGGCGGCGCAGGGGTGATAACCCTTGGGTACCAGCACGACGTCGCCGTCCTCGATCGCCATCGCCTCGTCGAGCGAACGAGAGCCGTTCTGGTCGGCATCGGTGTAGACGCGCTGGAAAGCAAAGCCCTGCGGCGGGTTGAGGCGGTGGTAATAGGTCTCTTCGAGATAGGATTCGGCCGGCAGATTGTCCTGGTCGTGCTTGTGCGGCGGATAGCTCGATGTGTGGCCGCCGGGCGTGATGACCTCGACCACCAGCAGGGAATCGGCCGGCTCGCCCTCCGGCAGGACGTTGGTGACGTAGCGCGTGTTGGTGCCTTTGCCGCGGGTCTCCTGGCCGAGATCCTTCGGCGCAATGATGCGGACCGGCAGACCGCCGCCAAGCCCCGGCGCCGAGCACACGGCGAGTTCGAGATCGGTATCGGCGCTCACCGACCACTCCGAGCCCTGCGGCACATAGACCGACCACGGCTTGCCCTCGAACGGCGACATGCGTTCGCCCAGGAGCCCGAGATCCTTGCCGCCGGCCTTGACCTTGCCCTTGCCGGTGACGAATACCAGACAGACCTCACGATCCGCGGTTTGCCCGGAAGCGGTGTCGCCGGGCCTCAGCCGATGCAGATCGAAGCCGACATAGGTCCAGCCGGCGTTTTGCGGCGTCACATGGGCTATGCGGCCGTGGCCCTTATTGGCTTTGACGAGCAGCTTCGACATGGTCATTCCTTCGGTTTGGCGTTTGCCGATGGCTTGTCTTCGTCGGCCGGTTTGTAGAGGTAGAAAAACTGCCAGACCGCATAGCCGGCGAAGCCGAGCGCGATCACGCCCCAGAACGGCGTGCCGGTAGCGAATTCGATCACCGACCAGACCAGGCAGACCGCGACAATGGCGACGCGCCGCCACAAAGGCCGGAAAAACGGGTGCTCGGAGTCTTTCATCGGATAAACGCCGGCATCGGGTCAGCCCTTCCTCGCGAACTCTCAAGCATTGGGAAAGCCCAGTGTCTCAACCGTATAGCCGGCCGCCGTCATCACCCGCATCAATTCCTTGTAGCCGACCTGTGCCATCTTGAGTGGCGGGTTCTTCTTCGGATCCTGCTCGGCCTCGACCACGAACCAGCCTTCATAGCCGTGGTTGGCGAGCCTCTGGACGATGGCGCCAAAATCCAGCGATCCATCTCCCGGCACGGTGAAGGCACCAAGTGCTACCGCGTCGAGGAAGGATTGCTTGTTGCGATCCAGCTTTTGGATCACCTGCATGCGTACGTCCTTGACATGCACGTGGTTGATGCGCCGGTGGTGGTTGTCTATCGCGCGCAGCACATCGCCGCCGGCAAAGGCCAGGTGACCGGCATCGAGCAGCAGCGGAATGCCCTCTCCCGAATAGCGCATGAAAGCGTCGAGCTCCGGCTCGGTCTCGATCACCGCCGCCATATGATGATGGTAGGAGAGCGGCATGCCTTGCCCGGCACACCATTCGCCGAACTCGGTTAGCCGCCTAGCGTAGGCTTTCATCTCATCGTCCGACAGCCTCGGCTTGATGGCAAGCGGTTTCGAGCGGTCGCCCTGGATGGAACGGCCGACTTCACCATAGACGATGCAGGGCGCATTCACCGCCTTGAACAGGTCGATCATCGGCTGGATACGAACCTTGTTCTTCGCCATGTCTTCGTCGACCAGCGTCCCGGAGAACCAGCCGCCGCACAGCGTCACGTCGGCCTCTTTCAGGATCGGCAGCATGATCTCCGGATCGTTGGGAAAGCGGCGGCCCATTTCCATGCCGGTAAAGCCGGCCGAGCGCGACTGGCGCAGGCACTCCTCCAGCGACACATCATCGCTGAGTTCGGCAAGATCGTCGTTCCACCATGCAATCGGGGACATGCCCAGTTTGGCTTTCAAGTCGTCACTCCAATTTCTGACATTCGAGGCGGCGTTGGCGGGCGCGTTAAAACCGCCGCCCGCTCAGCGCTTCCTCATATTTCTTGCGCGCCGCGTTCACTTGCGGCCGTGCCGAGACTTCCGGCACTGCGACATCCCACCAGCTTCCACCGGCCTCGGTCGAAGCCAGCGGGTCGGTGTCGATGACCAGCACGGTCGTTCGCGTATTCTTCTTCGCTTGCGCCAGGGCCGTTTCCAGCCCGGCGATCGACGCCACTTTTTCGGCAATCGCACCCATGCTTGCAGCATGCGCGGCGAAGTCGATCTCGGGCAAGGTCTCGTGACGAGCGTCCTTCAGCAAATTGTTGAAGTTGGCGCCGCCGGTCGCCATCTGCAGCCGGTTGATGCAGCCATAGCCGCGGTTGTCGAGCAGCACGATGGTCAGCTTGAGGCCGAGCATCACCGACGTAGCGACCTCGGAATTGAGCATCAGGTAGGAGCCGTCGCCGATCATCACCACAACCTCCTCGTCGGGCTCGGCCATCTTGCCGCCACGCCCGCCGGCGATTTCGTAGCCCATGGTCGAGAAGCCGTATTCGGCATGATAGGAGCCGGGCGCGCCCGCCTGCCATAGCTTGTGCAATTCGCCGGGCAAGCCGCCGGCGGCATGGAGCAGTACCACGCCGGAGCCCATGGCGCGCTGTACGGCGCCGATCACCTGCGCGTCGGACGGATAGGCGGCATTGGTCGACGCCGTCACCTTGCCGGCATCCGCCTGCCAGTCCTTCTTGCCGCTGATCGCATTGTCGGTCCAGCCAGAAGGAGCTTTCCAGCCTTTCAGCGCCGCACCGAGTTCGGCGAGCCCTTCAGCCGCATCGGCGACCAGCGGCAGCGCCTGGTGCTTTCCGGCATCGAAAGGCTGGACGTTGAGCCCGATCATGGTCTTGCCGGAATTCTTGAACAACGCCCAGGAGCCAGTGGTGAAATCCTGCAGCCTGGTGCCGACGGCAAGCACGACGTCGGCCTCTTCGGCCAGCCTGTTGGCAGCCGAAGTGCCGGTAACGCCGACCGCCGCCATGTTCAGCGGATGATCGTCGGGCAGCGAGGATTTGCCGCCTTGCGTCTCGCACACCGGAATGCCAGCGTCTTGCGCCAGCTTCGCCAATTCATCCGACGCTTGCGAATAGAGCACGCCACCGCCGGCAATCACCAATGGCTTCTTCGCGCTCTTCAGCGCCGCCACTGCAGCTGCTAACTCTTGGCGGTCCGGGCGCGCTCGCCGCTGGGTCCAGAGCCGCTCGGCAAAGAAACTCTCGGGATAATCATAGGCCTCGGCCTGCACGTCCTGGCACAGCGCCAGCGTTACCGGGCCACACTCAGCCGGATCGGTCAGCACCTGCATGGCGCGGTTGAGCGCCGGCATGATCTGCTCCGGCCGGGTGATGCGGTCGAAATAGCGCGACACCGGCCTGAGGCAGTCATTGACCGTCGCCGTACCGTCGGAAAAATCCTCGGCTTGCTGCAGGACGGGATCGGGAATGCGATTGGCGAAGACGTCGCCGGGCAGAAACAGGACAGGCAACCTGTTTACATGCGCAAGTGCTGCCGCCGTCACCATATTCAGCGCGCCAGGGCCGATCGAACTGGTCGCCGCCATGAAGCGGCGGCGGAAATTGGACTTGGCATACGCGATCGCCGCATGCGCCATCGCTTGCTCGTTATGGGCACGGAACGTCGGCAATTCGTCGCGGACCTGGTAGAGCGCCTCGCCGACGCCGGCGACATTGCCGTGGCCGAAGATTGCCCAGACGCCGCCGAAGATCGGCACTTTCTTGCCGTCGATCTCGACCATCTGTTGGGCAAGAAAGCGGGTCAGCGCCTGCGCCATCGTCAGGCGGATTGTCTTGGTCATGTCGTTTTCCTCCGCAGTCCTTATGCCGCGCCTTCTTATGCTGCTTTGCGGCCGCGCACGGCAAGCCATGCCTCGGTCAGCCTCTCGAAGCGCGACGCCATGTCGGCAACCGCCTCATCGTCCGACATCTTGCCGGCAAGCCATTGTTCGGCCGCGTTGATGAAGATGGTACGGCCGACAGCGAAACCCTTGACGATGGGCGCCTTGGCGGTGGCGGCGAAGGCCGCTTCCAATTCGTCCTGCGGTGCTTCCAAACCCAGCAGTACAATCCCGCGGCACCACGGATCGTTCTTCAGGATCACCGCCTCGATCTTTGCCCATGCGCCGGTCGATGCCTGCGGTTCGAGCTTCCACCAGTCGGGCTTGATGCCGAGTGCGTAGAGTTCCTCAAGCGCCCGCGGGATGGTCATGTCGTCGAGCTTGCCGTGCTTGCCGGCTATGATCTCGACCAGAAGTTCTCTCCCCACTTTCCGCGCGGCCTCGAACAAAGCGCGCAGTTTCTGCTGCTGTTCGCTCTTCAGCGCCGCGGGATCGTCGGGATGATAGAAGCACAGGCATTTGATGCAGTGGTCGACCGGCCATTCGGTCAGTTGCGAGCCTATGTCTTGCGAGAACTCGAAGCGAAGCGGCCGCGAACCCGGCAACTCGACCGGCCGGCCGAGCCAGGCGAAGGAATGGTGGGCGAATTCGAACATCGCCTCGCGCCCGTATTTTTCGTCGAGCAGCATGCCATAGCCGCCGCGGCCAGCCGCGACCTTTGCCGCAGCCTTGACCGTCAGCACCTTGAAAGCCGGGATTCGCGACGGATCGGCGCCGGCCTTTGCCGCGACGTCCTCCAGCTGGACGCGGTGGTCGCAGGCGAACGCCATCAGAGAGGGGATGTCGCGCCGGCGCGTGGTCGCCCAATGGATGTGGTTGATCGCCTCGTCCTTGCGCAGCGCCAGATGCTTGCTGCCGTTTTTCAGGAAGAACTGCAATTCCTCGAAAGTCGGGTATTCAGGTGCGCAGAGCAGCCGCGATACGGCAAAGGCGCCGCAGGCATTGGCCCAGGTCGCGGCCGTCGCCAGGCTTTCCTCGCCGAGCCAGCCGCGCAGGAAGCCCGACATGAAAGCGTCGCCGGCGCCGAGCACATTGTAGACCTCGATCGGAAACCCCTTGCCGACGATACCGTCCTCGAGATCGTCGCTGATCGGCCCGTCATAGACGATGCAGCCCATGGCACCGCGCTTCAGCACTATGGTCGCCGTCGACAGCGAGCGGATGGTTTTCAGCGCGCTCAGGCAATCGTCTGCGCCGGAGGCGATCATGATCTCCTCTTCGGTGCCGACGATGAGATCGCAGTCGGGCAGCACCGTCTTCAACTGCGCCGAGACGCGGTCGGATTTCACATAGCGCTCGAAGCCTTCGGCATGGCCGGCGAGGCCCCACAGGTTAGGGCGGTAGTCGATGTCGAACACCACCTTGCCGCCCTTGGCCTTCATGACACGGATCGCCTTGCGTTGCGCGGCGTCGCTGTTGGGCCGTGAAAAATGCGTGCCGGTGACGACGACCGCGCGTGCTGAAGCAATGAAGGCCTCATCGATATCGTCTTCCGAAAGCGCCATGTCGGCGCAATCGCTGCGATAGAAGATCATCGGCGAGACGCCCTCATCCTCGACCGACAGCAGCACCAGGGCGGTCAGCCGCTCCGGATCGGTCTTGAGGCCTTGGACCGAAACGCCCTCGCGGGTCAGCTGCTCGCGGATGAAGCGGCCCATCTGCTCATTGCCGACGCGGGTGAGCAACGCCGAGCGCAGGCCGAGCCTGGCAGTGCCGACCGCGATATTGGCTGGACAGCCGCCGACCGACTTGGCAAAGGAGGTGATATCTTCCAGGCGCGAGCCGATCTGCTGGCCGTAGAGATCGACGGACGCACGGCCGATCGTGATGATGTCGAGCGGCGCATGTCTCGCTTCCACGGCTTCGCCCATTCGAACCTCCCATCGGCTTTGTTGTCTTGGGTAACACGCGCGAGCGGCAGCGTGGCGCCGGTAATATGAAATAATAATTCCAATCCATAGTCAATATGGAACGAGCATTCCCAAGGCCGAAAAGTGCTCTGCAAAGGCCGGCGCGGTGAGAAACTTTGAAGTCAGACGAACGTCAAGCGTCTGCCGCTGAAACCAGCTGATTTACCAAGGAAGCGGGCCGTCATCGTTGAAGTACCCGGCGGTCGGGCCATTGGCGTCCAGGGTCGCCAGGTGAATGACGATCTCGGCTGCCTGCTGCACCGTGCGCTGACCTTTATACCCATTGAGATCGGTGGCGGTATAGCCGGGCGCCGCGGCGTTGACCTTGATGCCCTGGAGCGCGAGCTCCCTGGCGAAGCCCACGGTGATGGCGTTCAAGGCTGTCTTGGAGCTGCCGTAGCCCATCATATTGACGGCGTGATTCGCGGTGGCGGGATCGAGCGCCCGGCCGATGGACCCGGTGGAGCTGCTCACCATCACGATACGGGCAGCAGGTGCTGCCAGCAGCAGCGGCAGGAATGCCTGTGTCACGCGGATCGGGCCGAAGACATTGACGTCGTAGGTGGCCTGGATGTCGGCGATCCGCTGCTGGCTCGGCGGCAGGTCGTAATTGATGGCGACGCCGGCGTTGTTCACCAGCACGTCGAGGCAGGGGCTGGCCTGCCCGAGCGCCTTGGCTGCCGCCTTCACACTGTCATCCCTCGTGACGTCCAGCTCAAGCCACTCTGCGTCGAGGCCTTCCGCGCACAATGCCTGCGCCGCCGCCATGCCGCGTTCGGCGCTCCTGGCGCCGAGCCAGACCTTGAAGCCCATGGTCGCCAGTCGCCGGGCGATTTCGCGGCCTATACCCTTGTTGGCGCCGGTCACCAGCGCGGTCTTCGAAGTCGTCATTTCGGTCTCTCCATTTTTCTTGTGGAAGACCCACAAATGGCGCGAGGCAGCGGGCGCCGCGCGCCGGAAATTCTCAGGCTCTTGCCTAATCCTCTCACGCTGTTGCGCGGCCAGCGTGAATGCGCGATGCTGGCGCAATGAACGAGGCGCTGCAGGAGTTGATCTAGATCGCCGGCCGCCATGCGCGCGGGCGACGAACAACAACGGCGGTTCCCCGCGTTTCGATCGGCTGCAGCGAAGTCGCCACGGCACCATTGCCGGGTGTGTGGGGGTCGGGGATCTTATTCGTATTGCAGGGCGCAAAGACGGTCCTGATCGGCTCCCGGGCTCTTCGTTACAAGCCGGCCAGCTATTTCATCTACACTGTCGAGACGCCCACTATCAGCCAGATAGTCGAAGCGAGCGCGGCGCGTCCTTATCTGGCCATTGGCTTGACCCTTGACCTGCAAGCCGTCGCCGCGCTCCTCGTCGAGCACGCGCCAGCCCTCGGTGGCGACAGTTTCTTCTCCACCACTCCCGTTGATGACGATCTGCTCGACGCGTTGCGTCGAATGATGCGGTTGCTTGACCGGCCAGCGGAGATTCCCGTGCTCGCGACCATGCTCGAGCGGGAGATGCTGTTTCGGCTCCTGCAAGGCCCCCAGGGCGGAAAGCTTCGTGAACTTGCGCGCGCCGATGGCCATCTGTCCCGGATCGGCAGGGCGATCGCCTGGATCCGTTCGCACCCCCATCAGCCGGTCCGGGTCGGCGATCTGGCCGAGATCGCCCATATGAGCAGTGCTGCGTTTTATCGTCACTTCAAGGCGGCGACGGCCATGAGCCCAATCCAGTATCAAAAGCAAATCCGCTTGCTGGAAGCCCGCCATCTGCTGATTGCTCAGCCGGGCAACGTGGCGCGTGTCGCCTTCGCTGTCGGCTATGAGAGTGCTTCCCAGTTCAGCCGGGAGTATGCCCGCCAGTTCGGGTCGCCGCCTGCCCGCGACGCAGCGCGGCTTTTGGCAGAAGGCGAAACGGCAATAGAGGTGATCTAGGCCTTGCGCTTGCGGCCGCTATCGCGCCGCTTCTCGCCGACGGCAACGGTCAGCGCCATGGCCAAAGCCATCGTCGCCGACAGCGAGCGGAAGCCGGCGAAATCGGCCTCGGCGACCTCGAACCAGACCCTGGCGAATTGGGCGAGCGGCGAAAAAGAGCTGTCGGTGATCGCCACGATCGGCACGCCTTGCTCCGAAATGACGCGCGCCTCCTCGATGGTGGCAGGGGCATAGGGCGAAAAGCTGATGGCGATGACGGCATCCCTTGGAGAGGCAAAGCCGATCATCTCCGCGTTCAGGCCGGCGGCCGATTCGATCAGCTGGTTGCGGATCTTGAGCTTGCCCAACGCATAGGCGATATAGGAGGCGACCGGGTAGGAGCGCCGCTTGGCCAGCACATAAATGGTTTCCGCCTTGGCCAGAACGGCGATTGCGTCTTCGAAATGGTCTTCATTCAGCGTGCGCGAAATGTCGTTGAGCGAGGTGCTGGCTGCGGCGACGAAACCGTCGAAAATCGCCCGGTGCCCGGCGCCTTCCTCGGCCTTGGCGCGCAATGCCGCCAGCCTTTCATCGTAGGACGAGTTGCGCTCGCGCAGGCGCTCGCGAAACACCAGCTGCAGGCTGGTGAAACCGTCAAAGCCAAGCTGCTGGGCAAAGCGGATCAGGGTCGAAGGCTGAACACCGGCGGAGGCGGCGATGCTGGCAGCGGTGCCGAAGGCGATATCGTCGGGGTTGTCGAGCGCATGGGCGGCGATCTGGGCGATACGTTTCGGCAGGCTCTGACGCCGCTCCAGGATCGTCGCCCGCAGCGTTTCGAAATCGCGCGGCACCCGTTCGTCCATCGTCGCTCCGCCCAGGCTCATCGTCGGTTCCCTCTGTGCCCCATCATAGCGGACCTGTGCAAGAACACCATAAAAAATGAGACAAGCGTTCCATTTGCAAACAAAATGGACTAATTCATCCACACAAAATTTTGCACACAGGGAGGCAAGCGGATGGTCGGGGTAGGTCTTATCGGCACGGGCTTCATGGGCAAGTGCCACGCCATTGCCTGGAACGCGGTCGGCACCGTCTTCCCCGATGTCGACAAGCCAAGGCTGGTCCATCTGGGCGAGGTCAACGAGGACCTTGCCAAACGCCGTGCCAGCGAATTCGGCTTCGCCAAGGCCTCCGGCGACTGGCGCGCAGTCGTCGACGATCCCGACGTCGATGTCATCTCGTTGACTACGCCGAACCAGTTCCACCCGGAAATGGCCATCGCCATCCTCGAAGCCGGCAAGCATCTGTGGTGTGAAAAACCGATGGCGCCAAGTTTTGCGGAGGCGCAAGCGATGGCTGCGGCCGCGCGGAAATCCGGCAAGGTTGCCGCGCTGGGCTATAACTATATTCAGAACCCGGCGATCCGCCATATCGGCGCGCTGCTCGACGAGAAGATCATCGGCGAGGTCAACCATCTGCGTATCGAGATGGACGAGGACTTCATGGCCGATCCGGAGGCGCTGTTCTTCTGGAAGCACGAGGCGGCGTCCGGTTACGGCGCGCTCGACGATTTCGCCGTGCATCCGCTGTCGCTCATAGCGGTACTGTTCGGCCGCGTCGCCCGAGTCATGTGCGACATGGCCAGGCCCTATGCCGAACGCCGCGTCGCCTCGGGCGGGCGCCGCGCCGTCGAGACCTATGACATCGCCAGCATCCTGATGCATCTCGAAAACGGCATTGCCGGCACGTTGCTGGTCAACCGTTCGGCCTGGGGCCGCAAGGGCCGGATCGCCATCCAGATTTTTGGTTCGAAGGGCTCGATCCTGTACGACCAGGAGCGGATGAACGAGTTCCAGCTCTATCTGACAGCCGACCGACCGACGGAGCAAGGCTATCGGACAGTCCTGGTTGCCCCGCACCACAGGCCTTACGACGCCTTCCTGCCGGCGCCCGGCCACGGCCTTGGCTTTAATGACCTCAAGATCATCGAATGCCGGGAACTGTTGACGCGGCTTGCCGGCAAGCCGGCGCGGATCATCGACTTCGACGAAGGCCTGGAGATCGAGCGCACGGTGCACGCGATGGCGCGCTCGTTCGCGGAACAGCGCTGGATCGCTGTGCGGTAGTAAGCCCGGCGCTGGCTTCCCCTTCTCCCCTTGAGGGTGAAGGTGGCCGAGCGAAGCTCGGTCGGATGAGGGGTGTTGGACGGATCGCTACAGCGAAGAAATAAGCGCTTAAAATCCCTCAATATTTTACGCCGAGTTTCTTCCAGCACCCTCATCCGGCTCGGCGCTGCGTGCCGATCCACCTTCTCCCACAAGGGACCTGTTGCGCAGTCATGAGCAAAAGCTTGCGGCGGCGGGGTTGCGGCGGTTGTTCGCTTGTTTGCGGGGGATTTGACGTCTTG